>NZ_JBHTLD010000001.1:0-70072 GCF_042678745.1 Pontibacter rugosus
TGAGCGCAGCACCAAATCAGCCGAAACCATGATACAGATTACCATGATACACATCATGCTTAAGAAATTATCCAAATGAAATTTAAACAGCCTCTGAGAAGTATTGCCGCCGCTTTCTTTTTTTTCTGAATAGGCAAAACCATCTTTTTCTAATTTGTAGAATGCACGAACTAAAAGTTTTTTCTCTACTTCAGGAAAAACAGGTCGTTTATAATCGCCAGCTCCAAATGCACTTTCATTCTTTAAGAATAGTAAAGCTTTGTCAAGAAAATCAACTGTTGTAATTTTTATCTTTTCTTCATACATATTTTCTATTGCAGCTAACGGTATTCGTGCAGCCGAAGCCCGAAGCGTAGCGAGGGTTAAAGCTGCACTTTGTTACCTGCTGTATATTTTAACGCTTTTAGAGTTATTATCAACCGATGCAATCCCAACAACCAAAGCCAAAGTTATTGAAAGGACAAACGTCAACATCATAAGAACAAATGTATTAAGCCCTGTACTCCATCTTTTATATTTGGGAGCATTCCATCGTGTTCCTAAAATTATGTTCCTGTTACTGGTTAGTAGAAAAAGCTGATTTAGAGTCCAGAATGCAACCAAAAAACAGAAGGGCATGAACAGCATAAATTGACGAATGTAATATCCTGCCAATCCAATAATTGCAGTAACTAAAAGTTGCTTACCGAAGAAATTTAAGTGGAATAATTTGTTGTACGGCTGCTTGCTAACTCGTTCATTAAATTTTCCTTGGATGAAATATAAGCAATATCCCATTCCCAAAATTACTGAAGGTATAACAAGTAACTGGTATGTTTCAAAACTATAATCCATAAGACTTTTATGATTTCTATTGCAGCTAACTACTGGATATGCGTAAACATACGGTTATTAGCACTATACACGAAAGTTTACTACTACTGTGCTGTACTTATTCAGTACACTCACCTAAATATAATCTATTTTGTAAGATCATCCGATACTTACAAACTTTAACTCTAAAGTATGGCAGGCAACTTTTAGCCATCCCTCCAAATAATGAGATAGGATGTTCTGTAAAGTCGGAAACGAGCAATATTATTCCAAAATACATATGCTGCACTTTTGCGACTTGCCCACAAGATCCTTTGAGGATGACAAAATAGATTAAATCAAATTTGTCTGAGTACTTACTTTACACTTTGCAGTCACAACTTTATACACATCAGCTTTTTATCCATCGTATAAACAATAAAGGCAGCCTCTTTGGCTGCCTTTATTGTTTATACTTTGGATGGTGGATTATAACCTAATGCTTATGCCGCTTTCCACTTGATAGTGCAGCCAATAGCTTTGGTGTTTGGCTGGCTCACCTGCTTTCCGGCTACTAGCTCGTTCAAGGCATCTTCGGCGTATTTTTTCTGTACCTGTGCCGCGTCTTTGTAGTTGTCGTCTATGGTGCCGATATAGGCTACTTTCAGGCTGCCGTCTTTCTGCTTCTGTACGACATACAGGTGCGGAGTGCGTGTAGCGCCGTAAGCTTTCGTGATTTCCTGCGTAGCATCATACACATAGGCAAACGGGAAACTCTTTTCTTTGGAACGTTCCTGCATCAGCTCATAAGAGTCTTTCGGCGATACCTTGGCATCATTCGGGTTAATAGCGATTACCGGGTAACCTTTAGGTGCATACTTCTTGTGCAGGTCTATCAGGCGGTCTTCGTAGGCAATGGCGTAAGGGCAGGAGTTGCAGGTAAAGGTTACGATAAACCCTTTGGCATCTTTGTAATCAGCCATCGATACCATTTTGCCATCTACGTTCTTTAGCTTAAAGTCGCGGGCAGTGTCACCTACCTGATAGCCGGTTTCAGAGGCTGGCACTGCTGAGAGCAGCACACTTACCAGCAGCAGGCAAGCCATGTACACGAAAGGCAATTTTGCTTTTTTCATAGGTATAAAGTTTAAGTATAAAATGATTAGTTTTAGTATCTGTTGATTTATAGCTTTTTCAGAGGCTGCTATGCCTAATTCAGTGAGTCGCGCTGTGGCTATTTATACTTTTCAATTAGTGCGTTCAGCTCTTCCTGTGTCATCTCTGCTTCCCGAAACTCATAGGTGCCCTGCTTGTTATTGTACACCATAGTGGCAGGTATGGCCCCTGACCATTTCGGTTCTATCTTATCAATCCAGGAATTGCCGTCTACCTCATCCAGCAGCATAACTCTAGATTTTAGGCCGCGCCGCTGTACAAAAGTTTTTACGCGGCTGTCTAAGTCCTCTACAGCATCCATACTTACTAATACCACCTTTACCGGCTGGCCTTTATACTTTTGGTTGGCAGCCTCAAAGTATGGCAGTTCCTTTATGCAGGGTTTGCACCAGGTGGCCCAGAAATTTACCACATATAAAGTGTCGTTTGGCTGCTGGCGTAGCTGCTGTAGTTCTTTATACTTGATAACCTCTACCTTTTGTGCCGAGGCAGTAACTGTTGTTAACAGCGCAAGGCCAAGGGCAGCCAGCAATAGGTTAAGTTTTCGTGTGTTCATAGTTAGGTAACGTTTGTAGTTGCAGTATACGTATTTTAAAGTATAAATATAAGAGGTATAGCTACTTAATAAAACAGCAGCCATAGTTTATAGATAAACTATGGCTGCTGTAAAACTGCAATCAAAGCGATTTGTTTATTTATCCTGCTACCTGTGCCGCAGTAGTGCGTGGCGCTTTTTTGCTTGGCTTCTTCTTACGAAGCTTATTGATCCAAATCAAGGTACCAGTAACTGGCAAACTGGTGGCAATTAAGCAAGCCAGGAAGTATAAAATCTTTGAGAAAGTGCCATATACATCGCCCAGGTGTAGCGGCTTGATCAGCGACACGATCTGCTCGTTTAGTGGTTTGTCTGCAAATATATCTACCTGTAGCGCCTGCCCGTTGTGCTGGTCTAGCTGTACTTTGTCTGATGCTGCCAGGGCAAAGAAACCTGCTTCGCTTTTTGTAATCACCACGGCTGTTGTATCATCACCAGGGATAGATACCCTTAAATTACCCTCATAAGGAAGTATAGTATTTGCTTTGGCTACAAAGTCAGCCAGCATTAAGTCCGTAGCGTCAGCAGCAGGCATAGAGCTCAGTGGCTTTTCACGGCGGCCCTTAAATACTTCTGCACCCATTACTTTGCTCAGGCCTTCACGGTACCAGTCAAAAGACCAGCAAAGGCCGGTAAGCGACATAATCAGCAGCAGCAGGAAAGAGTAAAAGCCAAACGTGTTGTGCAGGTCGTGATTGATGCGCTTCCAGTTGGCATCCGTCTTTACTTTTAAGCCCTGCTTCCAGTTCTTGATTTTCTTAGGCCACCACAGCACCAGGCCAGTAAGCACCAGAATAGTAAAGATGATGGTTGATATTCCCACGATCATCTTGCCTACACCACCCTCTATTAATAACCAGCGGTGCAGCTGCATTACAGTGCCGAAGAACTCTGTTGCCGGGCCTTCTGTTGTGCCAAGCACAGCTCCTGTGTAAGGATTAACCATGTAGGTGGTTGGCCTGCCGCCACCGCCGCCTGCTGGCCCATGGCCGCCTTTACTTTCTTTGCCGCCTCTGCCTTCCGGTTTTTTGGCTGCAGCAGTTTCAGCGCCTTTCCCTTCTCGCTCACCTTTGCCACCGCCTTCTTGCTTTTGGGCTACGCCCACACGGTAAGCCAGCGTTTTGTCCTGCGGAATCTCAAGTGATACCACATTACCTTTTAGCTCTTTCCCCAGTTTGTACACCAGTGCATCCGGAGACAGTGGTGTTGCATTAGCGGCGGCTTCTGCTTTATACTTATCTGGCTCCAGCGCTTCCTCAATGTCGGTGCGGAAAGTATAAACGGTGCCGCTCAGGCAAACAACGAACAGCACAAGACCACTAGCGATGCCCAACCACAGGTGCACATCGTTAAAGAACTTGCGGAAGGTATAGCTCTTTTTCATTTTGATGGGTTAGAAAGTAAAGGTTGTTTACTGCAAAAGCTGCCGACAGATAGTGTCGGCAGCTTTTGTGAATTGTTTCACTTTAATATATAGTTAGAATCTGTATGTAACTACACCAGAAACGTTTCGAGGTTGAATTCTGTCAATAAAGTTTGAGCGGTAAGCATCGTAACCAACTTCATCAAATATGTTGTTAAACAAGGCCCTCACTCCCCAGTGTTTCAGGAAATCGTAGCCAACCTGCGCATTCACGATGGTATATGCTTTGTTGTTCCACGGTGCAGTGTTAGGGTCTATGTTGTGGTACTGCACGCCTGGCTGTGTCCAGTCGTTGTAAGGGCGCTCTCCTAAATAGTATGCACCTGCACCGAAGTTAAGTCCTTTTAGTGCTCCGTTAAGTAGCGTATAGCTTGCGTAAGCGTTAAATGTATGCTTCGGTGTGTTGTTTGGTGCAGAGCCAGGCACAAAGGTAGTGTGCTCTTTATACTCTGCATCAATGTACGCATAACCCATTACTACTTCCAGGTTCTCCAGCACACGGCCGGTAAGTTCTACTTCTACACCTTTGCGTTCATCGTTACCGCCTTTTATGTAGTAGCCTGTTGGTAATACAGTGCCGTTCTCATCAACCATGAACGCCTGCAGGTTCATGTCTTTGTTGTTGATCTTGTACAAAGTCAGGTTAAAGCGCAGGCGGTCGTTTAACCACTCCGATTTAATGCCTGCTTCAAACTGATCGATACGCTCAGCGCCAAGCGGGTTTCCTTCTGCATCTACTACAGAGGCAGAGCGAGGATTGGTGCTGTTTGTGTAAGATCCGAAGATATTGATACCATCTTTAACCGTGAACATCACACCTGCCAGAGGGTTCCAAAACTCAGAAGTAGCACTGGTTTCGCCGGCATTTTTCGTTTTGTTTGTGCTGTAGCGAACGCCGCCGTATACTCTTGCCCAGTTAGTAAGCTGGATTACATCCTGGAAAGTAGCTCCAAAGCGATAGTCGTAAGATTGCGTGCCTCCTGTGCGCTCAAAGGCCGGGATGTTTTCAGGTAGCACATTCGATACTGTGCTTGGATCCAGCACGTTGATCTGGTCAATAGCGATAGAGTTGAATGTAGGCATGAACAGGTCAATGTAGCGATAATCGGCACCTACCTGGAAAGTATGGTTAATACCGCCTGTTTTTACCTTGCGGCCAACCAGGTCGAACTGCAAAACAGTGCTGTTGTCTTCGCGGGTTGAGTTATGAGAGATAGAGCGCCTGTACCAGTTTACCTGGTCTGTATTTATACCTTTTGCCGGATCAGCCTTTAGTGCCGATAAGCCAGATCTGATGCCGTCAGCGTCGTAGTTAGAGTTGAAGAAAGCAGCACGTAAGTATAAGTTGTTGGTAAGGTCATACTTATAACGGGCAGCATAAGTAGTGTGCTTTACGTCTGTTTTGTCTGACTCAAAACCTAAGAATCTTTCAGAAGGTAAATCGTAAATCAGGTTTTCTTTGTTGCCTACTGATAAGTTTACAGTTCCTGCATCAAAGCCCTGCTCTTCTTTAAAGTAATCCATCTCTAACGTAAGAGTGCTTCTGGCGTTTGGTCTCCACTCTACAGACGGGTTAATATAGAATGACTCGTTGTCCATGTGGTCACGGAATTTGCCACCGTTTTCGTAGGCACCGTTTAGGCGAACTGCAAACTTGTTGTCTTTATCTACTACACGCTGTATATCAAACGTAGGGCGAATTAATCCCCAGCTGCCTGCGCGCAACGATACGCTACCGGCGTTTTCGAACTTAGGCGTTTTAGTAACAATATTTACCAGGCCACCCGGTCCGCCTAGGTCTGTGGCGGCACCCATTGTAATAGCGCTGGCACCTTTTAGTACCTGCACACTTTCCACACCCTGCATATCGGTCGAGAAGCCGGAGCCACGGAAGTCTGTCATTACGCGCACACCATTTTTAAGTGTAGGTATACCACGGAAGCCCCGAGAAGAAATACTCTCGCGCACACCACCATAAGTTGCATAAGTATAAACACCTGGCACGTTGCGCACACCTTCAATTACAGTAAGTGCTCCCTGCTGCTCAATTAGTTTCTCAGAGATCACAGATATACTCTGGATCTGCTCGCTTGGCTTTAGAGGCAGACGGGTAATGGCATCCAGCTTCTCCGGCTGCTTGTCTCTTATTCCGAACACCTCTACCTGAGTTACCTCGTTGGATTTGGTCTTCAGGTTAAAGCCGATAGTTTCAGTTTCGCCTTTATCAAGTTCAACTTTCTCTATGAAGCTGTTAAACCCAAGCATCATAGCTCTCACCTGGTAAGTGCCTGCTGGCAAGTGGATAATCTTGAAATAACCATTCTCATCGGTAACAGTGCCAAAAGAAGTGTTTTCCACTACAATGCTGGCTGCAGCCAATGGCTGACCGTTTTCCTGAAGCACCCTTCCTTGAATAGCGGAGCTTCTGTGCTGTGCCCACGCAAGCTGCGTAAAAAGTATACACAAGCAGATCAGGGTAAATTTTTTAAACATGCCTTATAGATTATAGATGATGTATATGGTTTCTTCTGGGTAGGTGTGGTAGCTAGAGCTTATATCTCCCTTTCCAGATTTAGAGTTATTTAGACTAATTCTAAGTGATGCAAACTTACATACTTACTTAGACTAGTTCCAAATAATGAACATTTAAATTGATGGGCTGATAGATAAAATCACTAATAGTAGCTAGTGCTAGTGAGAGCCGATTCTAGTGCGCCCTTGTGAGGAAGTGACAACCGAGAGGGAAAAGTTGTGACGTTAACAATTAAGGCGCAGGCGCGTTATGTATATAACGACACAATGTTTAACCATAAAAACAAACTTAGTAATGGCTAATAAATTAGAAGGAAAGAAAATAGCGATTTTAGTAGAAGAAGGATTTGAGCAGGTAGAGCTTACAAAGCCGCTGCAGGCGCTGAAAGACGAAGGAGCCGAAGCGCATATTATCTCTCCAAACAAGAACAGTGAGATCAAGGCCTGGAACCACACAGACTGGGGCGATAAGTTTAAAGTTGACAAGAAGCTGAGCGATGTAAGCGCTGACGATTATAATGGATTACTTTTGCCAGGTGGCGTTATGAACCCCGATAACCTGCGCACCAACCAGGATGCCGTTTCTTTTGTAAACAAGTTTATGGAAAGCGGTAAGCCTGTGGCTGCTATTTGCCACGCCCCCTGGACGCTGATAGAGACAGGTAAGGTGAAAGGCAAGAAAATGACCAGCTACCATACCCTGAAAACAGACCTCATAAATGCCGGTGCTGATTGGGTAGACCAGGAAGTGGTGGTAGACCAAGGCCTTGTTACCAGCCGCAACCCAGACGATATTCCTGCTTTTAATAAAAAGATGATAGAGGAGTTTGCTGAAGGCAAGCACGACCGCTAAGCTTACTTAATATATAAAAGCGAAAGCCATACCTTATACTCAAGGTATGGCTTTCGCTTTTTGCGGTAAGTATAAATTATAGGTTCGGTATCAGCCTAAACAGCTGGCCTGCTCCTGACTCCAGCAGTATAACCAGCACCAGGTCTAGCAGAAACAGGAATACTCCCTGTAATACAATAGACTGGCCCCAGCCCAGGGGCTTCTCATACTTCGGCGTGTTGCGCGATCGCTCTTTCAGGTATACACCCAGGATAATATAGGCTACATCTAACCCCACATTCAGGTACAATACTTTTTTATACCAGCTGTGGAGCTCTACACTTGTGGCCAGGGTTAGTGTTGCCTGGTCTTTGGAGATGATGCTATATAATGCTACCGTCGCTATAATAAGGTTTACGATGTTCCAGTACAGGTTCATCTGGTAAAAGTATTTCCGGTTGCGGGTAGCCTTTGTCAGCTTAAAGCTGCTTAAGAGTATATTTAAAACGGCCCAGCCGCCTAAAAGCAGCATGCCTACTTGCAGCGTGTTTGCCTGCTGCTGATTAAACGGGCTAAGTGCCGTAGTTTGGGCACTTGCTGTAAAACTTAACAGGAACAGGGGCAACAGGCATAAATATTTTATCATAGGTAAGAGGGCATGTTTAGGAGTATCAACGAGCAGAAAGGCGCTTTAGCATAAAAAAATACGCTTTTGCTGTTATGTATAATTATAGAATAACGGGTAAAGGTACCTAAGATTCTGGTGTAGTGGGCTTTTGCGGCTTTGCTACTATGTCTAAACCAATGTTAACTTCCGGGTGTATCGTCTGGTCACCTAAGGATTGGTCGGAGCGGTAGATTAACCCCCATTTAGTCCGGTCGATGTTAAAGTTAGCCTTGGCACGTACCAGGCTATCCTGCATCGTTACGCGTGCCGGAAAAGCGATGCTCTTGGTTTGCCCTTTTATGGTGAGGTTGCCGGTAAGGCGGTGCGTAGGGTTATTAATGCGCAGCTCACTGTAAGTTACCTTTGTCTTTTGCTTTGCTTTTTCGCTAAGGCTGTCGTACGGGGCTATGCCAGTTAACTCAAACTCTGCGGTTGGAAAACGTTCAGAGTCAAAAAAGTCGGCAGACCGTAAATGCGTTGTCAGTTTCTTGTTGCTTTCAGCATCTATGGTTTTATCAGAAGCGCGGGTAGTAGTCATGTCTATAACAAAATGGCCGCCGGTTAGTAGGTCGTCCGTCATGTATAGCTCGCCGTGCTGCAGATCAAACACGCCGTTGTGGCGGCCGGTCATCTTGGCCCCAATCCAGGTTATCTCGCTCTTTGCCGTATCTATAGCAAAAGTAACAGCCGGAGTTGGCTGCTCTTTTTTTACAATGGCATCGCTTATAACAGCCTCATCGGTTTTAACAGTGGTGTCGCAGGCGCTGAGGGTAAAAAGCAGCAGGGCCAGCTGCAAAAGCAGGTTACGGTGATGCTTAGCCATAGGATAGTGGTTTGATATAGCAGCCACAGTACCGCAGCTGTGCCTACTGGTACGCTATAAACACGCAAAACGATATGGTATATGCGTAGAAATGCAGCAGAACAGGGAGTTGCTGTGTTGCCTGCACCTTGCGCTGCTGCGTTTTGTTTGCGTTGATCCAAGCTACTAGAATCCAATACCAAGGTATACTTGTATCACACCGGTTTTAACATTTTGGTCGATGCTGTTGCCTGCATCATCTTCTTTGCGCAGGTCGGCAAACCCATGCACATAACGTGCGCCTAGCCTAAACCGCTCCAGAAACTTACCTTCCAGGCCTGCTGCAAAGCCATAGTCAAACGTGTTGTATGGCTCCAGGTTCACTTCCTGATCTTCCTGCTTTGTCGACATCATAATGCCTACCTGTGGGCCAAGGTGCGCGCTGAAGTTATCAGATATGTTGAATACAGCTAGTATGGGCAACTCCAGGTAATCGAAACGGAAGACAGAATCCTGGCGCTCAAAGCCTCTGCGTGTATATAGCAGCTCTGGCTGAACAGAGAATACCTCACTTACTCCAAACTGCGCAAATATACCGGCATGGAAGGAGGTTAGATTATCAGTAGAGCCATACCTGTCGGCATCGCTACCATGTACGTTCGCAAAATTAACGCCGCCTTTTATACCTAAGCCTGAGTTAGGAGACCGGCTAAACAGGTTATGATTCCGGGTGATAGGGTTAGGTCCTTCTATCTGTGCATAACTAGTTAGCGAGCATAGTATAAAGAGTGCGAGTATCAGTTGTTTTTTCATAGTGTATGTCTTTAGCTTGTGCTTCTCCATGTTCGAGAATATGTACTTATGTTTATACTTGCCTTAACTGGTGCGGGTTATCTGTTTTGCACTGCTTTAGATAAACTGGGGACATCAGGTAGACATATAAGTAGCTTTATACTTCCTTTTCCGAGCGCATTTATCTATAAAACCCTTAGGTGATGTAGGAAATACATAGATTGCCAGAAGGTTAATAATATGATTTAATTAATATGTTATAATGTGCGTAAAGTCTGTTTACGGGCAGGTTTTAGTCATTGGCTAAATGTTTATTCCATGTTAGCTTTACTTGAATATTAAACTTTTTAGGCTTTGTTAACAGTGAATTAACAGCAAATAGTGGATAAGATTGTTGAATCAACATAGTTATCCACATTTATGTGAATAAATAAGGCGTAAAACTACAAGTGCTGCCCACTTTTTTTAAAAGTTTCAGAACTTATCAACGAGGCCAAAAAACTAAATTTAAATTGTACTGATTTATGAATGGTAGTAGTGGTGAGTGCCGCCTTGGTAGCCGCTATGTAAAACTTTGAATTATGTATTATTGTTAGCTTTGCAATATGCTGAAGATAGCCTGGTCTGAGATTTTTGCCCACAGCCTGCCGGAGAATCACCGTTTCCCGATGGCTAAGTATGATTTGCTGCCTGAGCAATTATTATATGAAGGTACCATCACAAAAGATAATCTGTTTGCACCCGAGCCGCTGGCCGAGCAGTTTATACTTGATACCCACCATCCCGAATATTGGCACCGCCTGCGTAACCTGCAGCTAACTGCCTCAGAAATTCGCAAGACAGGTTTTCCGCTTTCCGAGCAGTTGGTGCAGCGCGAAGTGGTGATCATGAACGGTACGGTGCAGGCGGCACTGTTTGCGCTGGAGTATGGCATCGGGATGAACATAGCCGGAGGAACGCACCATGCCTTCACAAACCGTGGCGAGGGTTTTTGCCTGCTCAACGACATTGCCATTGCCGCAAATTACCTGCTTAAGTATAAGGCTATCCGAAAGGTGCTGGTGGTTGATTTAGATGTGCACCAGGGGAACGGTACAGCTCAAATCTTTGAGCATGAGCCACGCGTGTTTACGTTTAGCATGCATTGCGGCCACAATTATCCTTTCCATAAAGAGCGTTCTGATTTAGATGTGCCTTTAGCCGAGGGAACAGACGATAAGGCTTACCTACAGCTTCTGAAGCATCATCTGCCGCGCCTGCTAGAGGAAGTGCAGCCAGAGTTTGTGTTCTTTCAGTCTGGGGTGGATGTGTTGGCTACCGATAAGCTAGGCAAGTTGGGTATGACCATTGACGGCTGCAAGCAACGCGACCGCTATGTGTTGGAGCTTTGCCAGCAGCACAACCTGCCGGTAGCCGTAAGTATGGGAGGTGGCTACTCTAAACAGATCGCCCACATTGTAGAGGCACATGCCAATACGTTCAGGCTGGCACAGCAGCTGTTTTTTTGAGGCAGAAGGCTTGAAGGTCAATGTTGGCAAGCGGCTATACTTGCACAAGTCGTAAAGAAGTATAAAAGCCTGCTATAAAGTAATCTTCAGGGAAGAAGTTGAAGAATTTATACTTGCTGATGCAAGTCCAAATCCATTTCAGCACTTGCAGCTGTTAATACTATAATCTGTGGCAGGCTTAATCTCGCCTTTTGAGCTTATCGTTCTCATCTTTCTTGGTAGGAATCAGCATCCGAAGCGCAAAAAACACAATCGGAGCCAGGGCAAGCACCAGTATAGCCATCAGAATTATCTTCAGCGCTTTGACAAACACCGAAATCAGGATAGCAGAGATAACGATAGACACCGCAAAGAGTACCCAGAAGTTAATAGACTGTTTGCTCATGTTTATTTTTCAGGCTTTAAGATGATCAGCCAAGTTAAGATTTTTGAAGTAATAGTTGCCATCTAAAAGCCCACATCCATTTAAGCTTATAAGTGGTGACTCCTGCTTTTTGCACCAGCCGCTCCAGGTCGTGGCGTTTAAAAGCCCGCCAAACCGAAAGCGGTCCATCGTTCTGCACCATCGGTGATTTTGAGAACACAGCCGTCAGGTATTTGATAGAATAATAGGCGAGCCAGTGGCGGTGCAGATCGTTGATGATTACAGCCATTTGCGCCTGCTGGTGTAGCTGCCGAAACATCTGTATCAGTTGCTCATCAGTAAAATGGTGGCAAAACAAGCTGCACACCACTACATCATACTTTTCCTGCGCAAACGCTTCAGAAAAAACGTCGTGCTGCTCTACCTGTATTTCCGGAAAATCGCTGCAATGGCGGCGGGCATACTGCACAATAAATTCGTTTGCATCTACGCCTATCAGCTCAACGTTAACCCCTTTGCGGCGGGCCCAACGGGCAATGTTCTTCAGCGTATCGCCGCCGCCGCAGCCTATATCGGCAATGCGCAGGAGCTGCGGCTTATGCTTTGCTACCAGCTCATCCAAGGCACTGAGTACTACTTTGTGCCCGCCCAGCCAGTTGTTGATCACCTCCAGCTCATTTAGCGTCTGGCTCATCTCTTCTGAGGAGATGGTCAGGTCATCCATTATTTCTGCTTCGTAAGAGCGGTGTTTAAGCGTTCGCATAGTGTACTTTCAATAGCATAGATTCTAGGGTAAGGCCAGGGCCAAAGGCAAAGCTCAGGATTGGCTCGTCTTGCTGCTGCGGTGTCAGCGTTTTCATAAGGGCTTTCAGCACAAACAGCACTGTGGCCGACGACATATTGCCGAATTCTTTTAGCACCTCATACGCAAAGCGGTTATCATCGCGGGTCATACCTAACTCCTTTTCGATTACTTCCAGAATGCGGCGGCCTCCGGGGTGTATGGCAAAAAGATCTATCTCTGAAACCTTCATTTTAAGACCCTCCAGCAGGCGGTCAGTGAGCTGCTTTATACCATTCTGAATCAGCTCGGGCACGTAAGACGAAAGCGTCATTTCAAAGCCAGTGTCGCCGATGTGCCAGGCCATTTCACTTTTGCCGTCAGGAGCCAGGTCGCAGTGGAAGGAAGTTAGCTCAAGGCTTACGTCTGCGCTTGGCTTCCCCTGTACCAACACTGCCGCAGAGCCATCACCAAACAACGCATTCGATACCAGGTGGTCCTGCTCTGTGTTCTTCTGGAAATGAATAGTGCAGATTTCTGTACAAACCACCATCACTTTGGCATCTTGGTCGGCTTTGCAAATAGCATCGGCCAGTTTGAGCGCATTAAAGGCGGCATAGCAGCCCATAAAGTTAACAGAGGTGCGCTGTACAGTAGTTGGTAGGCCCAGGCGCTCTACCAGTTCTATATCTAAGCCCGGCGCATACATGCCCGTGCAGCTAACGGTAATCAGGTGCGTGATGTCAGGGATGTTTGTATGCGTAGCTTGCTCCAGGCACTCGCGTATGGCTTGCTCTGATAGCGTAACGGCATGCTCACGGTATACGCCCATGCGCTGTTGCACAGTAGGGAATGGCTCCAGAGTTGGGGTGTTCGGGTAAAAAGTGAAGTCGCCATTATCGCGGGTATAGTCTTCGAGCACGCTATAGCGCTGGCCTATGCCCGTTACGCGGTATAGGGCCTGTAATTTACGGGATTCCCGCTCATCAAACTGTAGTATGTTAGACATGAAGTCTGCTACCTGCATTTGCGGTATCTTGTGGGGTGGGTTTGCTGTGCCGATGGCGCAAATGTAGGTTTTCATAGAGTCGGGTTACGAAGTATATACGTGGGTGTTTTTAAAGTATAATGCATGATTTTGAGGTGCCGCAGAAACAATTGTGCGAGCCTCTAGCTATACTTGACTGGTACAGCGGTTGCAGCTATAACCAGTAAGTATGGCTTTAGTTACGCAAGCCGCCTGTTAATAGATTTGGGCAGGTTTTAAAATGGCTGGCCGTGGGTCTGGCGCATAATCAGTTTTACAGCTGCCGGAATATGTTTTAATCCGCCTACTGCCAACTCTGAGAGTATGGGGCTGCCAAACAGGTTTTGTACGGTACGGCCTACGCGCAGCCGGCTCTCAAACTGCTTTTGCCATGCTTTGGTATAGCCAGCTTCTAAGGCGGCGCGATTTTGACCATCAGCAAAATACTGGAGTACTTGCTCCGTCAGTATTTTGGCAGAGTGTATGGCAATGGCCATGCCGTTGCCACAAAGCGGCGTGATCATACCGGCTGCATCCCCGCACATAAGCAAGTGGTCTTCTACACAGGTTTTGGTAGCAAACGAGATCTCATTGATCACCTCTGGCTGCTCATACAGAAACTCGCCTGTCTCGAAAATGTGGCGCAGGTGCGGGTTGCGGTAAAGTACTTTTTGCTCCATGGCAGGTATAGAGCCGTGGGTTTTCAGGTTTTCGCGGGTGGTCAGGTAGCAAAGGCAGTAACTGTCGTTTTCGATGGCAGAAGTGCCGGCGTACCCGTTCTTGAAGTTGTGCAGTGCAATCAGGTCGCGCGGGAAATCATACTTTACGTGATACTTCACACCAATGTAGGGAGATCGGTTTTGGAAGAAGGTGCGGTTAAGCTGCCGATCCAGGTTGGAGCGCTTGCCGTAAGACCCTATCGCAATGCGTGCCTGTACAGTTTGGCCGCCGGATAGTTGAGCTGTGAAAATGTCATGCTCAAAATCGACTTCTCTTACTGTCTTCTCAAGTATAAATTGCGCGCCTGCCTGCTTAGCCAAGGTATATAAGTGATGATCTAAAGTATAGCGGCTCACGCCAAACCCACCCAGGTCCAATTCTGATTCCAGGCTTTTGCCAGTAGGAGAGGTGAGCTGCAAACGGTTTATATGTGCAGGTTTCAAGGAATTTATCTCTACTCCCAACTGGCGCAGGTAAGGCAGCACCTCGTTTGAAATGTACTCCCCGCATACTTTGTGAAACGGATAAGCTTTCTTTTCTACAAGCACTACCCGTAGCCCAGCCCTTGCTAAGCCCAGCGCATTAATCAGCCCTGCTAGTCCACCGCCAATAATTAGAATATCGTTTACCACAGCATATGTTATTAAATATTGTTTTTGTACAAATCCGATCTCACAATATTAGTGAATGGCCCTTTTTTAGTGGGTACAATACAAGAACAAAAAAAGGCTTGCATCGTTTTAATTAAGTGGAATGACTTTTGTCATGTTACTTACCTAAGACCTTGATAACTAGAATATATGAAACAAATTATACTTTCTGTTTTTACGTGCTTCTCCGTATTGTTGGTGCAGGCACAGGCCAAAGCTCCTGCACAGGTGCAAGTGGCGCAGCAAACAGAGCAAGAAAACCCGCTTGGCTTAAAGCAAGAAGAAGATGTGGCCATTTACCCAAACCCTAGCAATGGTGTTTTTACGATTTCCATAGCTAACCTTCAGGCTCAGAAAGTAGAGCTTCGCATATTGAACGTTATCGGGAACGAGATTCATCGCGAAACGTTAACCCGTACCCAACCTGTGCTGACCCGAACAATCAATTTGGATCGGTATGCCAAGGGTTTATACTATGTAAAGCTGGAGGCAGATGACTATAGTGCGGTGCGCAGAGTAGTGGTGAAATAAGCTAAACCTGTAACAGGTGCTTTACGGCAGCTTTTGCTTTGCAAGGGCTGCCGTTCTTTTTTGCTCTGGCTATACGTGCTGTTACTCACGCTCCGGAAGTATGGTTTTAGGAACGAATCCGGTGTAGGTCGTACTGTCTTGCTGAATGCGTGCCTTCGCGAACATGGCGTTTGCCGTGTCGAGGATATGAACTTGCTGAGCTGTATCGAAGTAGGCGACAGTGCTGGCCTTAAAGTCGGGGCGGCTGTACAGCTTGCTACTTATCAGCGGCTTTGTAGCATATAGCACATCTTTAGGCAATGGCATTAGCTGGCCCGTTTCGTTAGCGACAGTAGCTTTTTCCTTATCATGGTCGTCATCACTGCTGCCTGAGCAGGCGCTTAAACACAAGATGGCAAGTATAAAAGGTGCAGTTTTTTTCATGAGAAGGTGAGCAGTGCTTTGCTATGTATATGTTTTTGTGCCTATTAAGTTACAGGCGCAAGCCAAAACAAAAAGCGCAGGGCCTATTGCCCCGCGCTTTTATACTATAAGCCAGGTTGTGGTTTGGTAAAGTTAGCTCTGCTGGCTTAAATCAAGTTGGGTTGTGAAAACCTGCTTAAACCTATCAGTGGCCCTGATGGTAATTAATTTTGCGTTTGCGGATGGTTGGGCAAAGAACATGTGGTTTGTAAGCAGCGGCTCTACCCACTTGTGTTTAGCTGGTTTGGTAGCACCTGCATGCAACTCTACTGACAGCGGGTCCAGCGCAGTGATACGCTCCATGCTGCCCATATCTTTGCCGTCTTCCAGCCACTCTACTTTCCATTCCGGGTCCCAGTTCCATACATTGGCTGCAATGTGTTTTGGTTTCTCTGGAACTGAGCCTGCCGGATATGCCCGTACCTGGTGCTCTTTCGGAAGTCCGGTTGACTTATAGTACCAGCGCACCTCAGGGCCATCTACCTCATAAACGCCATAGCCATTCGGGGTTCCGTCGTAACAGATAGGGCCCGTCCACCAGGCGCCGCAAACAGTGCCGTGTACATGTTCAATTACATTATCACCCTCAAATATTTTCTCATTAAAGTGCGTGTGGCCCGACATAATATGCGCTTTGTAAGGCTTTAGGATGCGATAAAGCTCTTTGCGGTTTGATACCACGCCACCCATCGGTTCTTCTTTTTCTTTGTTGCGGAGGTGCTGGTGTGTGTATACGGGTATGTGTACGTTTACTACCACCGTGCTACCAGGCTTTACGTTTGCCAAATCCTGCTCCAACCACTCCAGTTGCCGCTCTGTCAGGTAACCAATGTACTTTTTGGCGGTACCTATAAAGAACACATCATCCAGCACCACATAATGGATGTCACCCCGGTTAAAAGAGTAGTAGGTAGGGCCAAATAACTCTTTGAACTTCTCGGCAGAGCCGTCGTCTGTGCGGGCATCCAGGTTCATGTCGTGGTTCCCGATTACCTGGTAAAATGGAATTCCCGCTGTAGCAACTGCTTGTTGGTAATCTTCAAATAACTCAAACTTATCCCATACCAGGTCGCCGCAGCCAATGCCATGAAAAAGGGTGTTGGCTGGGTAGCTGTTGACAAGTTGCTTCAGGTCCGGGGCAGTTTTGGTCTTTAGCTCCTCCGCGTCTGCTTCAGAAATAATCTGCGGGTCGGCCCATACTACAAAGTTGTGCTTTGTGTCGTCCTGTGCTAGTTTCTGCAAAGCAAAGTCAGCTTTAAAACGGTTACGGCTTGGCTTTATGCGTTGGTAAAAGCGTGCGATGCTGTTCTCGTTTGGCAGCTCGTATCCACGTGGAACAGAAAGGTAAACAAACTCGGCAGTAGCGTTGCTTTCCAATTCATACTTGCCGCTGGCATCCGTCAGCACTATGTTATATCCATCTGTTACGGCTACACCTGCTATACCCTTGCCGCCGTTGTGCACTTTGCCGGAGAGGCTTACAATAGAAAGGTCTTTTCCTTTGGCCGGCTTTGTTGGCTGCGCCTGCAGTAAGTTAGGCGAAAGCGTAAAGCCTACTCCTGCCAGGCCTAAAGACTTAAGAAAGGTTCTTCTTTTTTGGGACATGATAAGTAAAGTATAAAGTATTGGGTTGATGATAGGCGAGGGCCTGTGAATTCAGTTTATTTCTCCCACCATACTTTGGTGTTGATGTCGTCGCCGCCCATGTTGGAGACTGCCTTTTCGTAGTTCTCCTTATTATAGATCTGCACGATGTTTGGGTACTTAAAGCGCACCGGCGTTTGCTGGTTATTAACCATGGCAGAAGTTTTAGGCAGAACCGGGAAGCCTGTACGGCGGTATTCAAACCACTGCTGGTAATCGTTGAAGTACAGGGCATAGTATTTCTGTAGCATAATGCGCTCCAGGGTGCCATCGTAAGCAGCTTTAGGATTCTCAAAATAATCTGAAGTAAGCGTAGCTCCCCATTGTTCCACAGCGGCTTTCACACCAGCTTGGTAGTGCGCTTTTGCGTTTCCGCTGGTGTGGGCCAGCATAGCCAGTTCTGATTTAATAAACTCTACCTCCGCATAGCTCATGATCGCAGAGACCATTGGTGCCGTTACAAGCGCAACATTGTGGTTGGATGGGATAAAGTTGAACTGTGAGTCGCTTCCTGCATAAGCACTCGGAATACCCTTGTAGCCAATGGACGTCTTTCCGTCTTTGGACCTGGCCTGGATCATGAACTTCTCGCGGCGCGGGTCATTCAGCTCATTCAGGTTGTTAGTGAAAAACTCTGAAGTAGCACGGAACGTGGTAAAATCAATAGCACGGCCCCAAGGTGACACAAGTGGTGTAACACCTGTGATCTTAAGTATAGCTGCTTCCTGATTGCTGGTAAACACTGGGTGGGCAGAAGGATTGTTGATGATCTCCGCCATCTTTACAAAAGAGTTCATCTCAGGTCGCTTTGAGACGCGAAGCAGCATACGCAGGCGCAAGGAGTTACAGAATTTCCTCCAGTTGCCAATTTTGTTTCCATACAGAATGTCAGTTCCGTATATCATTGGCTTAGAAGCGTCAAAAAGAGTGTTCGCCTTCTCCAGGTCTGCCAGTATCTTAGTATAAACCTCTTTTTGGGTATTGAATGCCGGTTGAAGAATTTTTTCGTCTCCACGTGCGGCTTCATCCATAGGTACATCGCCAAAGCTGTCAGTCAGTAAAGAATAAACCCAAGCGTTAAGAGTAAGTGCAATAGCCTCGTAATTTTTATCCTGTGCTGCTACTGCCGTAGCTTCCATCTCCTTAAGGTTTTTGATCCAGCGGTAGTAATTATTCCAGGTAGAGTTTCCTGCGGTTTCGCTGATGTCGTAACGGTGCTCGCCACCTGTGGCGCTTGGGTAAGGCAGGCCCACCTGCATGATCTCGAACGTGAAAGCATCTGCACGGGAGGTGTTGAAGCTGGCCATCTCGTAAATGATGGGGTTGAGCAAAGTACCCGGACTAACCTTGTCGATCTTGTTGGGGTCAATATTGAGCTCCGCAAAATCATCGGTACAGGAAAAGCTGATGCAGCTGAGCGCTACAAGTAAAACCAGTAATTTTTTTATTGTTGTCATACAATTTAGCTTTTGATAAACCGCCACACATGTAAGCAGGCGATGTACCACGTTTCTCTGTATTGATTAGAATTTCAGTGTTACATTCATGCCATAGGTTCTGGGCGTAGGCAGCTGGCCCATTTCCACACCTGGCAAAGCAGTAGAGCCGTTAAGAGCGGCCGTCTCCGGATCAAAAATCGGGAAGTCGGTGATCATGGCCAGGTTGCGGCCATACACGGCTATACTTGCGCCTTGTATAAATTTGGTCTTGGCTAACAATTGCTGAGGCAGGTTAAACTCCAGGCGCGTTTCACGCAGCTTCAGGTAAGAAGCATCAAACGAGTTTGATTCCACGTTAGCACGGCGGTAGTAGTCGGCGTAGTAATTAGCAACATTCACCTTTGTTTCGTTAGGCGAGTACGTGCCGTCTGCGTTTGCTACCACGCCCGCACCTATTATATACCCCTCCTCGCGGCCTGCCAGCGTGTGCTTCAGCTTGCCCTGCTCGCTCATTTTGTGGTGTGTCTGGGAGTAGATGATACCGCCGTACTGGCCGTCTAGCAATATGCTGAAGCGGAGGTTTTTGTAAGATACTTCGTTGTGAAGGCCACCTTTCCAGTCGGCATAGGCATTGCCGATGTACTGGATCTCATCAGGGCGCTCTGGCAAACCATCCTTATTATAGATAATCTGCCCATCTGGGGTGCGTTTAAAGCCATACCCGTAGATGTCGCCGGTGGTGCCGCCAACCTTGGCAATAATAGTTGCATTGCCACCATACCCGATAACCTGACTACCGTCTAAGCCTTCCGCCAGGTCCAGCACTTCGTTTTGGTTTTTAGACCAGGTAACAGTAGTATTCCACTTTAGCTTAGGGAGGTCAACCAGCCTGCCGGTTAATGCCAACTCAACGCCCTGGTTTCTTACTTTGCCCGAATTAAGGAAAGCTTCTCTGTAGCCGGTGGTTTGATCAAGAGGAACAGCTACAATCTGGTTGCGGGTAATGTTGCGGTAGAAGTTAATATCCATGCCTATGCGCCCGCTGAAAAGCTTGTACTCCAGGCCTGCCTCGTAGTTCGTGGCCATCTCAGGTTTCAGGTCAGGGTTAAAGAGGGTGTAGTCAGCAGTGGCAGAGCCAGCAAACTCGCTAGGAATGTAATACTTGTTTGTCTGGTAAGGGTCACCACCGTTGCCTACATCTGCTACAGAAAGCCTGAGTTTAGCATAAGACACCGCTCTGGGTAGCCGGAACAGGTCCGAAAGTACAAAGCTGGTATTTACTGAAGGATAAAAGAAAGAGCTGTTCTTTACAGGGAGCTTGCTGGACCAGTCGTTACGTGCCGTTACGTCCACAAAAATCTTATCATCATAGGAGAAAGTCATTAAGCCGAACACACTATGCACCTCACTATTGCGCTCAATGGTGCGCATCATCGGGTTATTTATACCGTTCGATAACTTGTAAACTCCGGGCACTACCAAGCCGTCCACATACCCTTCGGTGCGCTTATAATGCTGGCTCATTATGTTGCCACCTAACATAGCACGCATATCAATTCTGCTGCTAAGCTTTTCTTTGTAAGTCAGCATGGCATCAGTATTTTGCTGCAGATCGAAAATTGTTTGCTCTTTGTAGTAGCCTTTCTGGAAGTTAGCAGTGCTGTAAGGGCGCTGCATGGTACGGTCCTCGTTGCTAAAGTCTATGCCGGAGCGCACCATTAGCTCAAACTTAGGCGAAACCTCATAGGTAGCAGAGAGGTTGCCAACGGTGCTGTAGTTGTCAACACTATTGGTCATTTCATAGGCAATCACATACGGGTTATCAATAAATGAGCTAAACGGGTGAAGCTGATCTACCTGGTATTGACCTTGTTTCCAGCGGGGTTCGTACCAAGCCAGGTCGATGCTGGGGTTCTGGAAGATCATGAAGTAAGCAACAGACTGGTTGTTGTAACCTGTGGCCGGAAGATTGTCGCTTTGTTTGTGCGCAAAATTCACCTTGGAGTTCAGGCGTAGTTTATCGGCCACTTTATAGTTCAGGCTAAGCGATGTGTTCAGGCGCTCAAAGCCTGTGTTTGGCATGATCCACTCATTTTTAGTATGTGTAATGGACGCACGCGCAGACCCTTTTTCATTGCCACCCTCAATGGCTATGTTGTTAGATACGGTGTGGCCTGTTCGCCAGAAGCCTTTGATGTTATCTTCATACGGTCTCCAAAGCCTCCGTTCCGGTGACTGTCCTTCCAGGGTTGGATCGTACTGATAGTATAGCTGGCCGTTGAACTTAGGGCCATATGCGCTACTTGTTCCGCCTGTGCTAGCGCCATCGTCAGAAGCACCATAAGAGTAGTATAACTCTCCGGCCTCGTTAAATTGCTTTCCTGTGCCTTGCCCATACTCGTACTGGTAGTCAGGCCACTTTAGTACATCATCAAAGCTGATGTTGGTGTTTACCGTTACACCCAGCCCCTTTTTGTTGCGCGAGCCGGACTTAGTGGTGATGATTAAGGCGCCATTAGCTGCCAGGTGCCCATAAAGCGCAGCTGCACTTGCTCCCTTCAACACCGTTATACTTTCAATGTCGTCCGGGTTGATGTTTGATATACCATTCCCAAAGTCTATCGGCACATCATTACCTGAGCCCGCGCCGTATGCGTTGCCTACACCAGATTCTGTCAAACCCGTGTTCATCGGAACACCGTCTAGCACTATCAAAGCCTGGTTCTTGCCTGGGTTCAGCGAGTTATCGCCTCTTAGTTTGATTGTAGTGGTGTTTACAGGGCCGGAGCCAGTTGAAATCAGGCTTAAGCCAGCTACTTTGCCAGATAAGGCACTGGCAAAGTTATTGGGCCGTGCCTCCATCAGCTGCTCTCCGCTTATTTTAGTAACAGCATAACCCAGCGCTTTCTCCTCACGCTCAATACCCAGGGCCGTTACCACCACCTCATTCAGCTTATTGGTATCTTCGCTAAGTATAATGTTCATCATGGCCTGATTACCAACTGCAACCTCTTTGCTTAAAAAGCCGATGTAACTTACTACCAGCACATCCTGCTCATTGCGGATTTTGAGGGTGTAATTGCCATCCATGTCGGTTACGGTGCCGGTAGTTGTGCCTTTGATAGCCACACTAGCGCCTGGTAAGGCAATTCCCTGGCTGTCTGTAATCTTACCTTTCACCGTTTTAGCTTCCTGCCTTGGTGCCTTCTGCGAGATGGCGATGGAGTTGCCGACCTGCCGATACTCCAGGTTCGTGTTGTGAAGTATAGCAGCCAGCACGTCTGACAGCTGCACGTTGCTACCGCTGTAGCTAACATTATAGAGCCCGTCAAGCTGTTGATCGTTATAGATAAACTTGTAGCTCGTCTTTTTCTCTATGTGGGCAAGCGCATCTTTCAAGGAGACGCTCTTAAACTGAAGTGTAATGGAAGTACCAAGGATGCTGCTGTTCTGAGGCTGGGCCAGCAGTGGCAGCTGCGTTCCCAACGATAGCAAAGCAGCAAGGCCAAGGCTGCGTAATCCTTTAAACCTGTGCAGGAGATTACATGTAAGCGCTACCGGGAGATAGACTTTTTTCATACTTTTAACTGATTTTGATGACGTAGAGGTTATTTAAAATCATTTTGAAAGCACGCAGAGCCTTATTATAGCAGTAATAAGAATGCGTGTGCAAATACTGCCGGACCCGTAGCAGCGGGTTCGGTTTTTATTTGCAGCTGGTTCCGTGCAAGGTTATGGCTCGTCCATGCTGTTTGTAAGTGAGGTTAGTGGTGATGCCCAGCAGATGAAGGGCATCTTTCAGAGAGACATTATCAAAAGTGGCCGTAAAGCGGCAGTTGTGCAGGGCCTGGTCTTTAATCTCGATTTGCACATCATACCAGCGTTCCAGTTCTTCGGCTATCTGGTGCAGGGGCATATTTCGGAATACCATTTCTCCTTTTGTCCAGGCGGTCGCTTCGCTTGCAGGCACTTCGGCTGTAGTATGTGTTCCGGTAGTGAGGTGGTAGGTGAGTTGCTGGTTCGGCCTTAGCTTCTGTAGCTCGTGGGTACTGTCCTGTACGCTTACCTTGCCTGTTGCTACAGTTACCTGCGCAGTCCCTGTGCTTTTATAGGCATGAATGTTAAACGAGGTGCCCAGCACAGCTGTGGTTATTCCGGCAGTATGCACCTTGAAGGGTTTGGTACTATCAGGCACAACTTCAAAAAACGCTTCACCTTCTAAATAAACCGTCCGGTCTTCTACAAAATAGGCATCACTGTAAGAAATGCTGCTTTCGGCATTAAGGTATACCACGCTGCCATCGGGGAAGAATAGTTTAGATCTTTGTCCTTTACCATTTTCCTTCTTGATGATAGTAGCAGTTTGCTGGGCCAACTGCTTATTTGCCGTTTGCCAGTCGCTGTAGTCAAGGTATACAAAAGCGCCTGCGCACAGTAGCAACATAAGTGAGGCCGCAACAGCCCACCAGTGAGAAGTATAAAATTGGGGTGAACGCGGCAGTTGCGGTTCAGAAGTAAGTTGCTCTTCCTGCCACAGGTCTATTTTCTGGTTTAGCAGGTTGAGGCCACGCGCTGTAGGTTGGTAGGTGGATTGGTCGAGCTTAACACTATGAAAATACGCTTCCAGCTCTTCCTGGATATTATTGTTCTCAGCGCTTTGCTGTAACCACTCCTGCAGCTTTAGCTTCTCTTGTTCGGTAGCCTGGTTTTGCCAGTAGCGTATCAAAATGTTGTAATGTTCCTCTCGTAGCATAAGCGTGGTGTTCGCCTATAAGAGTAAGAAAGCAGCATGCTCCCCTGAAAGAAATTGTTAACCTTATGTTAGTAAATGGTTACGTGATATTTTGATTACTCCTGCTGCTGGTGGTAGGCTCTCTTTAGGAAACTTTGGGATTTGGAAAGCCTGTATTCTACGGTTTTCTCTGTCAGGCTGAGGGTTTTAGCCACTTCAGCATAGGTAAGGCCGGATAATTTGAGACGCAGAATCAGACGGTCTTGCTCGGGTAGTCGGTTGATAATGCTGTCGAGGCTATAGTTCAGCTCTCGAAAAAGGAGTGCGTCCAGTGGGTTATAGTGCTCTATGGCCTGGCTCTGAGCTTGCTCATCCAGCTCTTCCCAAAGCCGCTCTTTTTTTAAATATAAAAGCGCTTGGTTTCGTACGGCTGCATAAAGGTATGTTTTGAGCGATGTCCTGATTTCAAGCGTTTCTCTTTTTTGCCACACTGCCAGAAACACATCAGAAACCACTTCTTCAGCCAGGTCTGCACTTTTCACAATCTGGCAGGCAAAGTCGCAGAGGCATTGGTAATAAAGCAAGTATAGCTTTTCGAGTGCGCCACGGCTACCTGCACAGATGTTGTTTAGCAGCCAATTTACATCTACAGGTTCCATAAATCTTTGTTCCGGATGTTGTTGTAAAGCTACAGCACCAAGACCTATGGCAGCAAAAATGGGGTGTTATCAAATAATTAAGGAGTATGGTAGCTAGGGTACAGCGGGTAAGAGTAGTAGAGAATAAGCTGCTGAAGATTTATTTTCAGGAAGAGAAGCGGTAAAAGAAGAGTTGGTAAGTATAGAAGAAAGGTAGTACAGCTAGCTTTGCTGATTTTAGATATAGCTGTTCAGCGTGGCTGCTTTAGTAAATGCTAACACAATAGCTAAAAGTGGCCCCGCCAGGAATCGAACCTGGATCTAGAGTTTAGGAAACTCCTATTCTATCCATTGAACTACGGGGCCTTGTACTTTGGTTTGCGAATTTACACCAAACCCAGCCATAAAGCAAGAGGATGTAAACTCTCGCTTTAGTAAGAGATCATGGCAATAACAAAGCCAAGCACAGTTAGCACAAGTCCTACCATAAAGATAGTATAGGATATCCGAAGGATTTTATATTTGCGCTCTAGTACAACCCCCAGGTAATAAATGTCTGTGATCATGTTGTTGTATAGAGCCTTCTTGTCACGCATAAGATCATGCATGCCGCCTTGGAAGTCCTCTAGCGGGAGGTTTGTGAAATTACCGAAGAACAGGATGTTTATTTTACGGGAGTCCAGTTTCTTATCCTTCTTCTTCTTGAAAGAAAAGCTGGTTACCTCTGGTTGGGCCGAAATGATGGCAAAAACCACAGACCCCAATGTGGTAAGCAATAAAATGCCAATTGGAATAAGAATGCGATATGTAGCCAGTCCGGTGCCAGTGCCAAGAATGGACGTTTGGGCACTGAGGTAAGTAATCACCACAGATAGGATGATGGCATTAAGGCTGATCATCATGTTAGCCTTATTATCAGCGATGGCACTAAGCTCCAAATGCGTACGGTACGTGTTCCGAAACATTGTTTCGATGCCACGCTTAGGTTGTGCCAGGGTTTTGTTCGCCTTCTTTTTCTCTTTCTTCTTCTTCTCATCCTCAATGCTCAGGCGGCTGCGCTGCTCCTGTATGTTTAACCCAAGTTGGGCGGCAAACTTCCGCTGTGCCTGCACCGTGTAAAAGCTGGTAGATAGCAGAAAATCCATCTGAAACTGCTCCCACTCATGGTCAGAGAAAAATTTATCCTGATAAATTTCCCACTCTACGCGTAACAGTTCGGCTGTGGCAAAAAAAGTATCCTTGCCTATATTAGACATATCAGCATCTACCAACAGCTCCTCTAGAAGCGTTTCCGGCTCGGTATCGTGTTGCGTTGCCAGAATAGTCTGGCTAATGCGTTCTATGCGTTCTTCAGGGTAGCCCTGCTCCTGTAGCCATTCAGTGGCAATGCGTACACTTTCCTGTTCATGGCCGGCATAGGCATCCACATAGCCAGTATCATGAAACCAGGCCGCCAGCACAAGGTCCTGCAACTGATCTTCTGGCAAAAGCGTCCGCTGCCCCAGGTCTTGCGCTTCGGCTACAGTTTCAAAAGTATGTTTATAGTTGTGGTAAACGAGTTTTTTCGAAAGCCTTTGCTTAAAAAGCTTAAATACATGCTCTCCGGCCTGTTTAATTATTGCTTGGTCTTCCATATTCTAGTTTGATGGCCAGGTGATCACCGCCTAAAGTAGCGGCATGGCATAGCTGGCAGGTTGTGCTGGCATTTGCAGCACATTCTACTCAGCGGTTACGGTAAAACAGCCTTTTTGTTAGTGGATAGGCTGACTGAGGTGGTATCCGGTAGTATAAATGAAGGCAACAACTTAAAACAGGTGCGTCTCGTTTATCAACTTCAGTCCTGCCGTGCCTATAGAAATTGCTGTAGGAAGGAGAGGCAGGGGGTAAATGCTGTAGCTCACGATGCAGTATTGCCCTTCTCACCTTTAGAGGCATTCAGCTACCTTATTATCTACACCTGTAAACAGGGCAGTACACCCACTGCCTGCAACTGTACGTTAGTAAGAAAGTGCTGTAGCTGCTGTGGCAGGTATATCGAGCAAACGTTACTATGATACATAAGACTAGGATAACACAGCTGCCATTTTTACGCTTTGGTTGGGCGGCTATACTTTGTTTTTTTGTAAGTGCTTGTGTTTCCACCGAGCCATACTACAGTCCGGAAGCGCTGAGCTGGGAACAGGAAAAGCCAGCTCCAGGCAACAAGGTACAGTATAGTGTTTTCCTGATTGGCGATGTGGGCGCACCTGACCTGGAAAATGGAGAGCCGCCTTTGCTGTTTATGCGCAGGCAAATGGAAGAAGCAGGGGCAACAAGCGCTACCATTTTTCTGGGTGATAATGTGTACATGAACGGCTTACCAGCGCCGGACAAGTATGACCGGGAAATATCTGAAAAACGGCTGAATGCGCAGCTTGATATCTTAAAAGGATACCCGGGAGAAAAGTATATGATACCCGGCAACCACGACTGGAACCACAGCGGGCGCGGCGGTTTAGAGGCCGTAACCCGAGAGCAGCGCTATGTAAACGAGTACCTGACAGACGAAAACATAGTAGTAGGCGGCGATTTTTACGTGCCGGGAGATGGCTGCCCTGGGCCATACGAGGTAAAGCTGAGCGATGACCTGGTGCTGATCGCCCTAGACTCTGAATGGTGGTTGCACCCCTTCGACAGGCCTTATGGTGATAATAGCAGCTGTGGCGCCTCTACCGAAGAAGAGCTCCTGGTGCAGCTAGAAGATATCATCGAAAAGAACCAAGGCAGCGATATACTTGTAGTTGGTCATCACCCGCTGATTACGCGTGGCGAGCACGGCGGTTTTTTTACTTTAAGAGACCACCTGTTTCCGCTTACCATGCTCCGCGATTGGATGTACCTGCCGTTGCCTGCCATAGGCTCTATCTATCCTTTTGCCCGCAAGTATGGCGGCATCCTGCAGGATATTCCGCATCCACGTTATCAGGCCTATATCAACGGCTTGCTAAACATCTTCAAGAAGTATGATAATATTACTTATGCTGCGGGCCATGAGCACGCACTGGAGTATTTTAACTATGAGGGTATACCTCACATCGTAAGTGGCTCCGGCTGCAAAACCGATTACCTGAAACCTGGCGGCAGTGCGTCTTACCTGCACACCATCAAAGGCTTTGTTCGTGTAAACTACTATGAGAGTGGTGAAGTATGGGCAGAGTACTGGGTACCGACTAATCAGGAAGGAACAGAGGGTAAGATTACATTCCGCACACCGCTATACGCCAAAAAACCACGCAAAGAAGTTCCGCTAGTAGAAGACAATACTAACTATGCTGACAGTACTATCACCATTGTTGCCAACAACAACTACAAGGCTGGCAACTTAAGAAAGGCTTTGCTGGGAGAGCACTACCGCGACGTGTGGGCCACGCCTGTAGAAGTGCCGCTGCTGGATATTAAAAATGAGTTAGGAGGCCTTACACCTTACCAGAAAGGAGGAGGAAAGCAAACGGCAGCGCTCAAAGTCAGAACACCTGAAGCCAAAGAATACACCTTGCGCAGCGTCAACAAAGACCCTTCCAAGGCGCTGCCAGAGTTTCTGCGCGAAACAGCGGTGCGTGGGCTGTTACAGGATCAAATATCTGCACAGCACCCTTATGGGGCGCTTATTGTGCCGCCCCTTGCCGATGCGGCAGGCGTATACCATACTAACCCCAGGTTGGTATACATCCCCAACACACCTTACCTGAGGCAGTACCTGGATGAGTTTGGCAACATGCTGGCTTTTCTGGAAGAAGATGCCGATGAAAACCACGAGGAAATAGAAAGCCTGGGCAATGCCGAAAACCTGGTAGGCACCGATAAGCTTTTGGAGGAACTGGAGGAAGACAACGACAACGAAGTAGACCAGCCGGAGTATGTGCGGGCGCGGCTACTGGATATGCTCATCGGCGACTGGGACCGGCACGAAGGGCAGTGGCGCTGGGTAGAACAGGACAAGCCTGGCAAAGGAAAGCTGTACATACCTGTGCCCGAAGATCGTGATCAGGCGTTTTTCAAAGCCGATGGGATACTTCCCTGGCTGGCTACACGTACTTGGGGCATCCGCAACATTCAGAACTTCGGGTATGATTTTAATGATATTATTGGCCTAAACCTGAGCGGCATTACGCTTGACAGAAGCTTTACCTCTAAAGTATCCCGGCAGGAGTGGCTACAGATAGCAGAAGACATCAAACAAAGTATAACCGACGAAGTAATAGAGCAGGCCGTGCAGCAGTGGCCGGAGCCAGTGCGCCAAATATCAGCTGATGAGATTGCAGCCAAACTAAAGTCGAGGAGAGAAAAACTGCCCGAAGTCGCCGCGACCTATTATGATTTCCTGGCTCGATATGTAGACATTACAGGCAGCGATAAGCACGAGCGATTCCTTATCAACCGCATCAACAACAAAGAAATGCAGGTGATCGGGTATAAAACCTCTAAAGAAGGAGAGATACTGGAAGAACTTTACAACCGCACTTTTTATACAGACGAGACAAAGGAAGTGCGCTTTTTTGGCATGGATGGCAAAGATGAGTTCGTCGTGTCCGGAGAGGTAGATAAGAGTATAGTGGTACGCATCATCGGAGGTGGTGATGAAGATAAGATCACCGACACGTCGCATGTTGCCGGTCTGAAGAAGCACACCATCGTGTACGATACAGAAGAGGGCAACATATTTAATTTCGGGAGTGAGACAAAAGACAAAACAGAACCTTATGTGGATGTAAACCTCTACAACCGCGCTGATTATAAGCTGCCTTATGTGGGGCCTCGCATCTCGGCTGAGTATAATGTAGATGATGGTGTGTTTCTGGGGGCAGGGGTATTGCTGCGCACGCACAAGTTTCGTAAAAACCCTTATGCCGCAGAGCACCTGCTGGAGGCAAACTATGCTTTCCGTACTAACTCGTTTAACCTGCGGTACACCGGCGATCTTCGTGATGTGGTGCATAACTGGAATCTGGCCTTGAATGCGCACCTGCAGGGGCCGCAGTTTCAGCGTAACTTCTATGGCTTAGGCAATCATTCAGAACAAGCCGCTGACGTAGAAGATGATTACTATCGCGTGCGCTACGAGCGTATGTCGCTAAGTGCCTCTTTTTACCGGCAGCCCTTTACATTTGTGAAAATAGGAATTGGACCCACCTATGATCGGTTTGAGGTAACCATGCCCGACGAAGAAACCTATCTGCTGAATGAGGCACAGGCCGGACGCTTACGCCAGGATACGTATAACCCGGAAACTGGCAAGTTTAATGCGCAGCACTATGCGGGTATTAAAGCCTTTGCCACGCTTAATGTAATAGGTGGCGGCAGCACAGAAGCCAACCCGCGTATAGGTATGCGCTGGTTTAACACCATCAGCTATAACCAACAGCTAAATGGGGAGAAGCTAAGTTACACTAACCTTAATTCAGAATTTCGTTTTTACATCAGTCCATACTTCCCGTTCCAGCTAACGTGGGCAGGCAGAATAGGAGCTGCGCATAATTTTGGTGACTTCCGCTTTTACCAGGCTAACACCTTGGGTGGCACAGAAAACCTTAGAGGCTATCGCCGTACGCGCTTTGCCGGCCGCAGCAGCATATATGCCAACGGAGAGGCTCGCCTGCAGCTCTTTGATTATAACCTGTACCTGGTGCCGGGCAAGTTTGGTATACTTGGGCAGTTAGATGCAGGCAGGGTATATATGGATGATGAACCAAAAGAAGCTTTCTTCCGCAGCTTGCACACAGGGTATGGCGGTGGTGTGTGGACCGATTTTCTGAATCGCACCGTGCTGTCACTGACTTATAGTGTAGGAGAGGAGGAAAAACTGTGGATGCTCAACTTCGGATTCTTTTTCTAACACAAAGCCAATTTGCAAGTATAAGCAAAGGTGCAGCAAAGGCAGCCTTGCAAAAAAAATAATCGCTACAACAAACATGAACATACAAAAACTACTCTTAGGTACCTTAACTATACTATGCTTTGCCGGACAGGTACAGGCACAGCAGCCCGAAACAAAAGCACTGGAAGAATTTGCCTCTCCGGGGGTAAGAGGTATGGGGCGATCCCGGGGAATTGTAATCGGCTATGAGCGCCTGCCACAGTTTGATATAGACTCTGACTCTAAAGACCCTCGCATCGGAGACGGGAGTGGCCGTGTAAAGAGAAACAATAAGTTTGATTTCAGAGCCCTTGCCCCGCTTCTTAACAAGCCACAGGATAAAGTTATTTTAGGCTTTAGCTACAATCTCGAAGAATTTAATTTTCAGCGAGCCACACCGGCAGCCTATCCCGTTTACCAGTATCTGGAGGATAAGAACTTACGAAGTATAGGGTTGCAACTGGCTTACCTGCACTCCATAAATGAGCGTAACTTTTACCTGGTGCGTGTGAAGGGTGAGTTGAATGGGGACTACACACAAGATAACATTAATGTAACAGATTACCTGAAGGCAACCGTTGACCTGGCGTACGGCTGGAAAAAATCAGAGGATTATGCTATTGGGGTGGGTTTGCAGCTGGGCTATACATTCGGTAGGCAAAATGTTTACCCCGGAATTTTGTACAACCGTACCTTTAACGACAAGTGGGGTGTAGAGTCTATTTTTCCGGCCAATGCGCGTGTGCGCTATAACGTAAACGAAAAGACGCTGCTTTACGCAGGATATCGTCTGGAAGGAGCTAGTTATAACCTTTATGTAGACGAGCCTCCGCTATCGGAGTTTAAGGAGCTGGAGCTGCGGCGCACAGACGTTAAAGCCCTTGTCCGGCTGGAGCGCGAGATTTATGACTTCCTTTGGTTTTCCGTAGAGGGTGGCTTCCGGCAGTACTACCGTAACAGGATTTTTGATGAAATAGGATCACGCGATGAGCTTATTAATAATGACTTGGCGGGTGCAGGGTATATCGGTGTAGAGCTTTACCTGGTGCCGCCCCGCAAGTGGCTTGAGAGAAACTAAAAATCAGCTACAGAAAAATCCATAAAAGCAGAAGGGCAGCTATACTTAGCTGCCCTTCTGCTTTTATGGAGATATGATGGACTGTTAATTTTCGTCATAAGCTGCCTCGGTTCCGGCTGGCACCATCTCGCGCAGGTAATTATAAATAGCATATTGCGCACGCACGTTACTAGGTGCAGGAGGCTTAATATAGCTGTTGTCTACGCTACGGGTCTTCATGTCATCTGCAAGCTGCAGGTCTATTGTGTGGCGTATCTGCGCTGCCAGGTCCGGCTGGTAAATAGGGAAGGCAACCTCGACACGGCGGTTCAAATTTCGCGTCATCCAATCGGCAGAGGCAATGTATAATTGCTCATTGCCATTGTTATGGAAGATATAAACGCGGGCATGCTCCAGGTATCTGTCTACAATGCTACGCACCTGTATGTTCTCGCTTAAGCCTTCTATGCCGGGCATAAGGCAGCAAATGCCACGCACCAGCAACTGTATTTTTACACCAGCCTGACTTGCTGCGTACAGCTTCCGTATCATGCGCTCGTCCTGCAGTGCATTCATCTTCAATATCATACTTGCCGGTAGTCCTTTCTTCGCATTTTTTATCTCACGGTCTACCATTTTAGTGAAGTTCTGCCGCATGTTCAAAGGGGCCATCAGCAAGTGATTAAACTCCTTGTCGGGCTGCCGGTCAATAAAGAAGTTAAACACCTGCTCCACGTCTTTTGTCAGGCGCTTGTCAGAAGTAAAGAGGGCATGGTCGGCGTAAATTTTAGAGGTATCTTCGTTATAGTTGCCCGTACTTAAATACGCATAGTTTACCAGTTTGCCTTTTTCATTACGGGTGATGAGGCCAAGCTTGGAATGCACCTTAAGGCCAGGCACACCAAATATTACATTTGCACCGGCTTTCTGTAGCTTACCGGCCCAGTATATGTTTGATTCCTCATCAAAGCGTGCACGTAATTCTACCACCACTGTTACCAGTTTCCCGTTTTTTGCTGCCCTGGCTAGTGCTTTGGCTATTTTAGATTTGCCGGCCACACGGTAAAGAGTGGCGCTAATGGCTGTAACCTTTGGGTCGCGGGCGGCCTCATCAAAAAGGCGCAGCACATAGTCAAACGACTGGTAAGGATAATGCACCATGTAATCCTGCTGCTGCATAGCAGCAAGTATACTTGGCTCCTGATGCAGCTGCGGATGTATAAGAGTAGGCTGTGGCGTATACTTCAGGTCGGGCAGGTTAAAGTCCGGGAACCCGAAAAAATCACGGAAGTTGTGGTACTTGCTGCCTTCCACCAGATCATCCTGTGTTATGCCTGTATGCGCTATAAGCATATTTAGCAGCTCCTGCGGTGTCTCAGGATCATAGAGCAGACGGGCAGGAGAGCCTGTCTCCCTTTTTTTCAGGCTGTTCTGTATCTTGGCCATCAAGCTGCCTGATACTTCTTCTTCTATATCCAGCTCTGCATCCCGTGATACTTTAACGGCATGGGCTACAAAAGATTTATACTTAGGAAACAGCAAGGGCAGGCAGAAGCGGAGCACATCATCAATAAACATAACATAACGCTGGCCGTCTACTGTCGGCAGTTTTACGAATCGGCTTCCATGCTTCTTTGTGGGCAGCTCCAGCATTGCAAAACGCATATCCTTACAGTCTTGCTCTGTTGGCTCCCACATTTCTATCCCCAGGTACACCATCTGGTCCTGCAGGAAAAGGTGTGTTTCAGTTTCGTCTAATATGATAGGGAGCACAAGGGGCTCCAGGGTTTCGTTGAAATAATTCCGTACCCATACTTCCTGCTCCTGGTTCAAGTCGTGCTCAGTCAGTAAGTGTATGTTGTGCTGGCGCAGGTCGGCCAGTATACCTTCCCGGAAAATTTCGCCAAACTCCTGCTGCTGCCGGTGTACTTCCTGTAATATCGAAGCAAGGATTTCGGCTGGTTCTTCTTCTAGCTTGCTGCGCGTTTTCTTTTTCAGGTTGATCAGGCGCTTTAAGGTAGCTACGCGTACTTTAAAGTACTCATCTAGGTTAGCAGAGAAGATGGCCATAAACTTAATGCGCTCCAGCAGAGGCACTGTTTTATCTTTGGCCTCCTGCAAAACTCTATAATTAAAGGCTAGCCAGCTTAATTCGCGGTTGATGAATATATGTTTTTCAGGAGTTTTCAGCTCCTCTTTTCTTTCTTGTTTCATGATGTAGAAATGTATGCTGCGGTTGCAGCTTTGCAGGTGCAAAAGGGTTATTTGTGATTCTTCGGGAAGTCGTGAAGCAGGAGTTCTGCGTTTTCTTTAGAGATGTCGTACCAGCTTTCGCAGTTAAAGCGGATGCCAACCACGCCCGTGGTAGGCAGACTGGCTACGGGTTCCGGCGAAAGCATATTGGCAAACTCGGAGATGGCTTCGTTGTGTCCCACCAGCATCACCTGTTTTACCTCAGCCGGGGTACTTTGAATTACTTCCAGTAAGACATTTTTATCAGCGCCGTAAACACGGGTATCTACTACAATATCGTCGGCATCGTAATCTAGCTCTTTGCCAACAAGCGTGGCGGTGGTCAGCGCCCTTACAGCCGGGCTTGAAATGATAAGCTCTGGCTTAACGTTTTGCGATGCCAGCTCATGTCCCATCAGAGGGGCATCGTGCCGGCCACGTTTGTTAAGCGGACGGTCGTGATCACTCAGTCCGTCAAACTCCCAACTCGACTTTGCGTGCCTAAGGATATATAGCGTCTTCATAAGGTCTCTTTGTTCAATAGCCGTTTGCAGCCTCTTGTCTGGCCGCAGGTATGGCATTGCTAATTACTGCAACTGAGGGCAAATGGTTGTGCGGTGGTGGCGAAGTATAGCTCTGGCTGAAGATAGGGCCTGTTAAACAAAAGACCATGGCCTACTGAGGTAAGCCATGGTCTTTTGTGTTCATATACAAGGTATTACTTATACATTGTTTGGGTATCGCTGATAATGAAGCTCTGCAACCCGCCGCTGTAGCTCTTCTCGCAGCTCATCCATATTCAGCTTATCAGTAGCAGAGATAAACATAGCAGGAGCATGCTCTTTTGCCATGTAAGTAGCTTTCAGGTCTTCGATAGAAGGCCGGGCCTCAATGTTCTCTTCCTGTAGCTCCTCCTGGCGTTGTTTCAGGTATTCATCAATTTTGTTGAACACTAGCAGCACCGGCTTCTCAGCAGAGTTTATATCTTTCAAAGTCTCGTTTACTACCGCAATCTGGTCCTCAAACGACTCATGTGATATATCCACCACATGCACCAGCATATCGGCCTCACGTATCTCATCCAGCGTTGATTTAAAGGCCTCAATAAGCTTTGTAGGCAACTTGCGGATAAACCCTACTGTGTCTGAAAGTAGAAAAGGGACATTATCAAACACTACCTTCCGGACGGTGGCATCTACTGTAGCAAACAGCTTGTTCTCTGCGAAAACCTCTGATTTGGAAAGCAGGTTCATGAGCGTAGATTTGCCTACGTTGGTATAGCCTACTAAGGCCACCCGCACGATGCCGGCACGGGACTTACGCTGCTCAAAGTTCTGCTTTTCAAACTTCTTCAGGCGCTCGCGCAGCAAGGCAATTTTATCGCGCACAATACGGCGGTCAGTCTCAATCTCTGTTTCACCAGGGCCTTTCATACCGATACCACCTTTTTGCTTAGATAAGTGAGTCCAGAGGTTGGTAAGGCGCGGCAGCAGGTATTGGTACTGTGCCATCTCAACCTGGGCGTGTGCCTGGGCTGTTTTAGCACGCAGAGCAAAAATATCAAGTATAAGTAAGCTACGGTCTACAATCTTAACCTGCAGCTCACGCTCAATATTCCGCACCTGAGAAGGGCTCAGGTCATCATCAAAGATCACCATGTCCACGCTATGTTCTTTTACATAAGCGTTTATCTCGTCTAGCTTTCCGCTGCCAACAAATGTGCGCACATCAGGCTTATCAAGCTTTTGTGTGAACCGCTTAAGCGTTTGAGCACCGGCAGTTTCTGCTAAAAAGGCAAGTTCGTCCAGGTACTCCTGGGTTTGCTCTTCGGTTTGGCGGTAGCCAGGTACAGCTACCAGTACCGCAGTTTCCTGCGGCTTTGATGTATCGTAAAATTGTTGTTTAGCCATTCAATGTTATTTAAGCGTCATAGTATAAGCAGCCAAAGCCTGCACTTCTTCATCAGTTAGCTGGCTGCTAAAAGCGGGCATCAATCCCCGGCCATTTTCAATTACGTTTACACGATTGTTCAGGCTGAGGTTGCTGACCTGTAAATTGGCTGCACCTCCCAAGCCTTTGGCTCCGTCGGTGCCGTGGCAGGTTACACATAGCTGTGTGTATATTGCTTTTCCGTTTGCCAGTTGGGCATCTCCCAGCGAGGCTATTATTTCTTGCTGTGCCCCTTCTGATTTGCTGAAACCCATGTCACCTGTTTCTGCCGCATCTGTCTCTGGTGAGGCTGCTACTTTTGTTGTTGCATTCTGTATAGGCCCGGGCTGCTGCATGGTCAGGCTTTTGGTTTCGGCCACACCATATACATAAAAGAACAGCAGCAGCGAAACGATTGCGAGTGCCTTGTTTTCTCGTTTTATACCTACAATCCCTAAAGGAATAGCCGCCAGTACAAGTATAATCTTGATAATTAACCAGGTCGGGATGCCCTGGTAGTTAACCAACAGGTAACCTCCAGTTATTACAATAAGAGTGCCAAATATAATGTCCAGAATTTTAGTGTTGCTTCGGACTTTCGCCAGTGTTTCTCGCTTGTTAAGCAGGAGCAATGCTGTTTTGCTGGTAAACAGAATCAGAAACAATACAACCACTAATACGTGCGTGTGCAGGAAAGCAACTGTTGCTTGCATATTGGCCAATTTATCAGGTTTAAGGCTTTATGAACACGTGCAATTTACTTTAATTTTTCTGATGGGCCTGTAAAATGACTATCTTGCCTCTTTAAATAGCAGGAGTATCAGCCCTATTTTAAGCTTTACGTTAGTAACATCAGTTTTAGAAATGGAGCACAAGCTTTTCCATATTGAAGGAGTAATAGAATTCCACCCGCGTATTTTCGAAGATGAGCGTGGTTACTTTACAGAAACCTTTAGTATGAAGTGGTTTGAGCCCTTTGGTGATGCACCTGTTTTTGTGCAGGACAATCAGTCAGGTTCTAAGAAAGGAGTATTGCGCGGCCTGCACTTTCAGAAGCCGCCGCATTCCCAAGGTAAGTTAGTACGGGTTACAAGTGGTAAGGCCCTGGATGTAGCAGTAGATTTACGCAAAGGCTCTACTACCTACGGGCAACATGTTACCAGCTTGCTGGAGGCCAATAAGCATAACCTTTTTTATATTCCGGCGGGTTTTGCACACGGGTTTGTGGCGCTGGAGGATAACACCACCTTCCTGTACAAATGCACTAATTTCTATGCGCCAGCCTCAGAAGGTGGTATTTTCTGGAATGATCCTGCGCTTGATATTGACTGGAATATAGCTGAACCTCTGGTGTCTCCAAAAGATGAGGTGCTGCCGCTGCTGAAGGATTTCAACTCGCCCTTTTAAAAGCAAGATATAACGTTTAGATGCAAAACAAGACAGCCTGCACCTCTACAGGTGCAGGCTGTCTTGTTTTGCAATAGCTTCAACAGGTATAAAGTACCTGTAAATATATTCAGACGCTACAAGTATGAGCAAAAGCAAAAACGACAGTTGGCAGTGTCTTGCCCATCAGGCTTTAGTCAGCTAGTGCAAGTTCTGTGGTCAGCGTTTCCAGGCCCATTCCCCTGGAGCCTTTTATCAGCACATAACTTTCAGCAACAGGGTTTTTGCGCAGCCAGGTTTGCAGCTCAGGTTTGGTTTCGAAGTATAGGAAACTGTCGTTTACGGCGGCGGCATGTTGCATGTCTTTGCCGCAAAGTATAACTGTGTCAAAATGCTGCTCTGCTACTACCTCACCTAAGGCACGATGCTCTGCTTCGCTCTCGGCGCCCAACTCAAACATATCACCTAGTATAACCATTTTGCGTGCAGCTTTCATACTTCCGAAATTGCGCACGGCTGCGGCCATAGAGGTGGGGTTCGCATTATATGCATCCAGAATAAGGGTATTGCTACCCTGTTGTAACACCTGAGAGCGATTATTTACGGGACTGTATTCTGCAATGGCTCCATTCGCCTGCTCTAGCGGCACACCAAAAAACTTGCCTATACAAGCGGCAGCGGCCATGTTCTCGTAATTGTAGCTGCCTACCAGCTGTGTGTTTACTACATTTCCTTCTTCATCCTTATACACTACATAAGGCGATGCCTCCAACAGCTCACTATGGTAGTAATCATTGCTGGCAGGGTAAGTGACTTTATCTGAAATACGGCGACTCATGCGCATCAGGTGCTCATTTCCGGTGTTCACGAATACAGTGCCTTTATGCTCATCCAGGTGCAGGTACAGCTCGCTTTTGCCTCTGGCTACTCCCTCCAGACTGCCAAAGCCCTCCAAATGCGCTTTGCCAATGTTGGTGATAAATCCATGCGAAGGCAAGGCAATGCTACAGAGTAAAGCAATCTCGCCGATGTGATTGGCGCCCATTTCAATAATAGCCATTTCATGCGCTGGCGTAATGCGCAGCAGCGTAAGCGGTACTCCTATGTGGTTATTTAAATTGCCCTGGGTATAAAGCGTATTATACTTCTGGCTTAGCACGGCATGCACCAACTCTTTAGAAGTGGTTTTTCCGTTTGATCCTGTTATGCCTATTACCGGAATGCTCAACTGCCGACGGTGGTGGCGTGCTAGTTCCTGTAGGGCAACAAGTGTGTCTTCTACTACAAAAACATTCTCAGAGGCGAAAGCCGGGTCATCTACTACGGCATATTTAGCGCCTTTGTCCAGTGCCATCTGTGCAAACTTGGCTCCTTTGAAGTTAGGGCCGTTCAGGGCAAAAAACAGACTCTGGTTTTGCTCTGCCCTAGAGTCTGTACTTACATGTAGGCACTCCTGGTACTTTAGATATAAAAACTCAATATTGTTCTGCATGAAATGCGTAATTTTAGCTTGTTCGGATGCTTTTTTGCAGGCCTCTTTCGTTAAGAATCAGTGTAGCCCACTCAGTGGCAATATACACTGTATAATGTAAAAACGACAGTGCCCCAGGAGTCAGTATTTCAAAATAATCCAGAGCCATGTATGGCGGCAAACCCTTAACGCGCATGAAACAACGCTTTACGCTATTTTTTATACTTATAATAGCCATTTCGGGTATAGCACAAGCCCAACAGCAGCAACCTTTTCGGTTTCGCCTGAGCCAGGACATACCCGTAACCACACCTGCCGGCAAGTTAACTGATCCTTGGAGTGGTGGGCTGAATACGCCACAGTTCTCCACCATAGACCTTAACAAAGACGGGCAACCGGATCTCTTTATTTTTGACAGGCAACTGCGGAAGGTTTATACTTGGCTGGCAGTGCAGCAGCAAGGAAAGTGGGAGTATGTATATGCCCCTGAGTATGAGGTTTTTTTTCCGGCTGATCTGGAATACTGGGTATTGCTGCGCGACTACAACTGCGATGGATTAAATGACATCTTTACCAGCTCGCCGCTCGGAATCCGGGTGTTTAAACAGGAGGAGGCCGGGCAGGGGCAGTTAAAGTTCAGCTTAGTAACAGATGCTTTGCGCTATAGAAACGCTAGAGTAAACATGCAGATGAACAGTGCTGATGTGCCTGCCATTACGGACATAGACGGCGACGGCGACCTTGATGTGCTGCTAACAGAATTTTCGCAAGGCTATACGATGGAGCTTTACCGCAATGTGCAGGCAGAGCAGGGGCTGCCATGTGGCACGCTGGAGTTTGAGCAGCAGTCGGCCTGGTGGGGCACCATAACCGAATGTGATGGGTGTAATAATTTTAAGTATGGAGAATACTGCAATACACTTGAGGCGGAAAGTATAGCTAAGCCGATGCACTCCGGCCACGATGGATCCTCTATGCTGCTGCTGGATACCGATGGCGACGGTGACAAAGAGCTTGTGCTTGGAGGCATGCAGTGTAACGACCTGGTGATAATGGAAAACCAAGGCACGAAAAACGAGGCGCTTATGAGTGGCTTTGACCCTTTCTTCCCTGCAGTAAAGCCTGCCGACTTTATACTTTACCCCGCTGCTTTTTATGAAGATGTTACCTTCGATGGCATGCCAGACCTGATTGTTACCCCGCAGGTATACCGCGACATGTGGAACATGGACTTTAAGCGCTCTAACTGGCTTTACCAAAACAAAGGAGCAATCGATAAACCGGAGTTCAGTTTTGTGCAGGAGGATTTTCTACAGAGTAAGATGATAGATTTGAGCGAGGGGGCTTATCCTGCTTTTGCTGACATGGATGGAGACGGAGACCTGGACATGCTGATCGGAAACAGAGCAAGCTATCGTAACGAAGTATACGGAGGCTCTCTCAGCTACTACCGCAATACAGGCACTGCCGATGCCCCGGCTTTTGAGCTAGTAACAGATGATTATCTGAAGCTGCACAACCAGCAGGCTTATAGCATTAAACCTGCTTTTGCCGATATAAACGGAGATGGTGCGGTAGATCTTGTGCTCACTTTTAAAGGAGTACAGGCAGGCTCTAACCGGGTAATGTATATGCAAAACCTTGCTGCAAAAGGACAACCTGCTGCCTATGATCTGGCCCTACTGCAAGTGCTGCTACGTGTGGGCGACGGTGATATCCCAGCCTTTGCAGACGTAGACGGCGATGGAGATTTGGACATAGTGTTAGGCAAGGCTTCGAGTATGCTGGAGTTTTACCGCAACACAGGTACGGCTACAGCACCCATCTTTACTCTTGAAAACGATAGCTTTGGTGGCATCAACTACAACTACGCGCGCCGAAACGTGCATCCTGCCATGTATGATATAGACGGCAATGGCCAGTTGGATTTGCTTACAGTAGATGAAAGCGGCGAAATGCGCATCTTCCGGAATTTTACCGAGAACCTGAATGGCGCTTTCACGGCTGAGTCAGAAATACTGGAAAATGAACTGACAAAGCAGGTACATGTTACAAAATTCGGACAAGGATTAAGTATAACTGTAGCACCTCTGGGTGGTAAGCATAAGAATTATGCTGTGGTTGGCACACAAGGTGGTGGCTTATACTTACTAGAGCAAACAGCAGGTAACGTAGCCAATCCGGCTGCAGGAGAAGGATTAGCGCTAACAGTTTATCCTAACCCCTACGAAGGAGTGCAGGCAGATATGCCGCTTCGGATTGATGCTTCAGAACCAGTAAAGCTGGAAATATACGATACCATTGGCAAGCAAGTATACCGCAGCCAGGGCAAGTATAGCCGTAATCACAGCTTAACGTTACAGCAATGGCAGGCAGGGTTATACATTATCCGCGCCGTTTCTGAAAGCGGAGAACAGGCATCACGAAAACTACTGGTTCGCTAATGCAGGTTTTCCTGTACATAAACCTTGTTGAAGAAACAGCTTATCAGCAGCCTGTAGTTGTGCAGGTGCGGCAGGCTTTTCCTGCCTTAGGCATACTTGATATGGATGCACGCTCTGATGAGTTGCTACAGCACTACGCGCTTCGTTTGCTGCAGGAGGCAGAGCAGGCAGTAGTCTGTATTAAAGCGGATGACGCAACAGGGCAGCTTAACAATCTGATGCCACTACTGGAAGAATTATTTCAGGAGAGGCTACAGCGGTTAGTGCTGCTACAGGGGCAGCACCCAAGGCTACAGCGTATTTTTGCTGCCCGCCCGCAGGTGTTGTTTAAAGTAGTGGAAGAGGAACAGGTAGTGGAGGAGTTAAAAGATTTTTTAATAAACACTCCAGTATAAAACAATAGTGCTGAATCCTTTAGTTTAACCTCGACTGCCCCGTTTTCTTCGATCCAAACTGCCAAAGTCCTAGCCTCGGCTGGTGCGAAATTTCAACTCATTTCCTTAGCTAAAAACAGGAGCTATACTTACTCGCCACTGCTAGTACTAGTACCTATTATGTAGGGCCTCCATTTGCAGGTATAAGCTCAGCTTTTTCAAGCTTCTAAACAGAGCAGAGACAAAGGAAACTGAACCAGATAACCTGAAACAGCCGGAGCTACTTTAGGTTAAGCATTTAAGCTAAAGCTATCAGCATCCAGGTGTGCAGGAAATGCTTCCCTGAAATCATCTAGTTCTTTTTTACTTAACGTCAAAGTATGTATTGCCTCCACCTCGGCTGTTTCCAGCAGGTGATAGCCTTTAGGATGTATGATGGCGGAGTCGCCGGAGTAGGGGTGGTTGTTGCCATCGGTGCCAACGCGGTTAACGCCTGCCACATACGCTATATTCTCAATGGCCCGCGCTTGCAACAGGGTGCGCCAGGGCTGGTTACGCACTTTAGGCCAGTTAGCTACATATAGCAACAGGTCATAGCTGTTGCCGGTGTTGCGGCTCCATACCGGAAAGCGCAGGTCGTAGCATACCAACGGGCAAATCTTCCAGCCGTTTAGCTCCACTATCAGTCGCTCTTTGCCGGGCGCATACGTATGGTGCTCTTTCGCCATCCTGAAAAGATGCTTTTTGTTATAGCTGGCATAGCTGCCGTCCGGGCGCACCCAGTACAGACGGTTAAAATACTGTTCGCCTTCTTGCACCATCACACTGCCGGTTAGCACAGCCCGGTGCTTGCGGGCCTCCTGCTGCATCCATTCCAGCGTAATGCTGTCAGCTTTTTCGGCCAGGTTTTCAGGACTCATGCTAAAGCCAGTGGTGAACATTTCCGGAAGTATAATCAGGTCAGTTTGCGGGGCAACGGCAGCTAGTTTATTGCTAAACATTTGCCGGTTTGCCGCTGCGTCCTGCCAGTGTAGCTCTGTTTGTACTAGGGTTATGCGTAAATCCATAGGTGTTTCTAAATCAAAATGGCAGTTTATCAGCCATTGCTCTCATGCCTGCAAACAACAGAAGTGAATTATACTTTTGCCAATTTCTCCCCGGCTGCTTGCAATGTTTCCTCGCTTTTGGCAAAGCAGAAGCGCAAGTATTTGTTGTCAGTTTTATCATGATAGAATGCCGATACTGGAATAGCTGCCACACCGGTTTCAGTGGTTAAGCGCTTGGCAAAGTCCTGGTCAAACTCCTGCGTTATACTGTCATACTTTACAAGCTGAAAATAAGTGCCTGCCGATGGTATAAACTCAAAGCGGGTGTTCTTAAGCTGTGCTGCAAAAAGATCTCGTTTGGCCTGGTAAAAGTTGGGTAGCTCCAGGTAGTGTTTTTCTTCCTCCATAAAATCAGCGATAGCTAATTGCAGCGGAGTAGGAGAACTAAACGTGATAAACTGGTGCATCTTGCGCAGCTCGCTTGTGAGCTGAGCCGGAGCCACGGCATAGCCAATTTTCCAGCCAGTGATATGGTAGGTTTTCCCGAAGGAGGAAACTACAAAGCTACGCTCACGCAGCTGTGGGTGCTGCAGTACGCTATAGTGCTGCTGCCCGTCAAATACCATGTGCTCGTATACTTCGTCGCTCAGTACCAGAATGTCTGTGCCCTCAATTAAATTGGCCAGCGTATCCATGTCATGCTTCGACATGACGGCGCCCGTAGGGTTGTGCGGTGTGTTGATGATGATCATGCGGGTGCGCGACGAGATGCGGCGCTTCACGTGGTCCCAGTCTACAGAAAAGTTTGGCAGGGCCAGCGGCACGTAAATAGGGGAGCCTCCACATAAGCGAATCACAGGCGCATAACTATCGTAGCAGGGCTCCAGCAGCACTACTTCATCACCTGGTTTTACTACAGCTGTAATGGCCGCATTCAGCGCTTCTGTGGCACCACTGGTAACTGTAACTTCCGTTTCGGGGTTTGGGCAGTAACCATACATCTTGTCTGTTTTCAGGCTGATTTTATGGCGCAGTTGCGGCATACCGGTCATGGGTGCATACTGGTTGAAGCCTGCCTGCATATACTTGCTCACCAACTGTATGAGTGGCTCAGGGCAATTAAAATCCGGGAAGCCCTGAGACAGGTTGATGGCTTTATGTTCAGCGGCCAGCGATGACATAACAGTAAAGATGCTCGAGCCAATATCAGGTAGTTTGCTGCTAGGGTAGTTGATCATATAGGTAGTGCGTAGCATAGGGCATTTTCTTGCAACGGAAAACCAATATACAAGTTTTTCTAAATTATGTTATGCACCAGTTGCTGCACATAGGGTACTGCGTCGGCTTCAAACCAAGGGTTGCGACGTAGCCAAAACTGATTTAACGGAGATGGATGTGGCATGGGCATATACTGTGGCAGGTACTGGTGCCAATTGGTAACCGTTTCGGTAAGCGATGGTTTTGCTTTGGCACCTAAAAAGTAATCCTGCGCGTACTTACCGACCAGTAAAGTGAGCTCAACAGCAGGTAAATTTGCGAGCAGACGCTGGTGCCAGTGCCGGGTACACTCCGGGCGTGGAGGCAGATCGCCGCTCTTGCCTTTGCCTGGGTAGCAGAAGCCAATAGGAATGATAGCTACCTTACTTGCATCGTAAAACACTTCCGGTTCCAGCCCCAGCCATTGCCGAAGGCGCTTCCCGCTCTGGTCATTCCAGGGAATACCGCTGGCATGTACTTTTGTGCCGGGTGCCTGCCCGACAATCAGCAGTTTTGCAGTGCTGCTGGCTGTTAGCACCGGGCGCGGGCCCAGTGGCAGGTGCTCTTCGCATATACGGCAGGCGCGCACCTGCTCCAGTAAACTCTCCAATGCCTCCATTTTTGCAAGTTACCAAGTATAACTAAGTATGGAAAGCAGAATGCATGTGCGGCAAGTATAAACCTGTGCATTAGAAAAGGCTGGTAGTATAAAGGTAAAGTATACAGGGCGTAAAAAACGAAAGCCGGGAAACCGGCTTTTATTATTAGGTAAAATTTAATCTTCATAGTCCTGCCAGAAGCCATCGTAATGGCGGGGCGGGCGTTGGCGTGGGTGTGGCATAGTCGGGTCTTCGGACCAACGGTCTTCTACGCGTTGGTTACTTGGGTCAAAGTGAACATCGCGCTGGCGCCACATAGGCTCATGGTGCTGCTCATGTCTGAAATTATGAGGCGGTTGCTGGCGACGGTGGTCTTGCTCATTAGGCCGCCACTCCTCCTGACGATAGTTGCCTTCCTGTCTAAAGCGATCTGCGCGGCGTGGTTGCCAGTCATCTTGCTGATGCTGGTTCAGAGGTGTGACAGGTTCTCCCCAGCGACTACCAAAATCATTGAAATTATCTTGGTGCTGTGGGTGCATTGGCCGCTGCTGATCTCTGCGGTGTCGTTGCTGCTCCCAATGGTGCGGGTGTCTTTGGTCGTGCTCTTCGTGCTGCATCTTATATTTAGTTAAATGGTGTACATGTGCCTCCCGGTCAGGCCGAAGCCTTTTATATGTACGATGTGATAATCAGGAGGTTCCTTTTTAAGATAAGCATAATAAAGCAAAAAAGCAAAGCCGGCACTACTGCCGGCTTTGCTTTCATTTGTATTAAATCTATCTACTGCCAATTCTACCTAATCTGAAAAGGTATACGTTTTTAGCGTCTGTAGCGTTGGTTTCTGTTCGTGTTGTTGTAGTAATCATCGTGTCCTGAATCTACCTCATCAGCCCAACGCGGCCCTCCTTCAAGTCCTTTGTCGTAGCTGCGGTTGCGGTAGGCTTCAGAGCCATGGCGCTCTCTTGAGCTGATGTTATCTTCTGGCGATGTATGACGATTTTGTGAATGATAATCTCTGTCGTCTGAGTGCCAGATGTCGTTCCATGTATCTTTTACCCGATCCACAAAACCTCGGTCATCATTCGAGCTATTACTGCCGTAACGACTGCGGTTTTCTTCATGATCTGGTGTATAGCGGTTTTCTCTGTACCAGTTGTGTGAGCCGCTGCCATAACGGTAATCATCTTCTTTGTAGCGGCTTCCGGTACCTGGGCCCTCACGCCACGGGTCACTGTTGCGATCGTTGAAGTCGTTATGATTACCTTCCAGCGCACCACCCGGAGAGTGTGGTCTGCGCATGCTGTGGCTTTCGTCGTGCTTGTACTGGTTGCCACGGTCGCCGTGGTTTATGTATGAGCGCTCGTTGCGGTAAGCACTGCCAGATCGGCTGCCATAATGGTCGTTCAGGTGGGCGTTTTGTCCCTGGTTATAAGAACTGTTGCTGGCGCCGCCTCTGCGGTAGTTGTCGTTATCGCGGTCTTGGGCACCACGCGGGCTTGGCCCGGTATGGAAATAATTGCCTTCGCCCCAGCGTCGGTCTTCCTCGTGCCCGCTGCGGTTGTTGTTATTTCGGATTTGTTGATCTCTCTGATATAAGTCGCGGCCTATCTGGTGGTTTTCACCATTTCTGCCGTTTAGGTTCATTTCTTTGTTTGCCATAGCTTTATTTTGATTTAGGTGTTTCACAATTGCTAAACCCCATGAGGGGGATAGGTTTATGTTTACGGTATTCCGACACCTATAGTTAACAAGCGGTAGCTACAAAGTAACAGCGGCACACCTTATTAGGAATGCCGCTGCCATAGTTTAGGATGCAGGTATATTAAAAGTATGTTTCCAGAATGTCACGAACATCACCTTCCGTTAAAGGCTTGGAGTAATGCTGGCGTACATCCGGAAATTGCTTTAGTTTTTCCAGATCGTAGAAGCTGGCAGAAGATGTTAGCATAAGCAATACCGTTTTGTCTTTTTGCTCCTGCGGGTACTCCTGGTACTCTTCAAGGAACTCAAACCCATCCATTACCGACATTTTAATGTCCACAAGTATAAGGTCTGGGTAAGGATAATCTTCGTTTCCTCCAAATGCATACCGGAGGTAGCTTAAAGCCTCTTCTCCGTTTGTTACTACTCGTATGTCAGGCGCAACTTCCAGGCGCGTGAGCAAGCGATGGTTCAGGTAATTCGTAGTTTCGTCGTCATCGATCAGCAGTATCGTGTTCAGCGGTTTCATATGTAATATCTTCTGATTGTTAGCTTACGCTTTGTTGTTTTTAAAGTAAAGGGAAAAGGTAGTGCCTTTGTTTAGCTCACTCTCGACATGAATATAGCCTTTATGGTTGGTAAGTAACCTATTTACAATATACAGGCCTAAGCCTGAACCTTCCACATGGTTGTGGAAGCGCTTAAACATCTGAAAAAGTTTGCTTTGCTGCCTGCTCAGATCCAGGCCCAGGCCGTTGTCTTTGACTTGCAGTTCGATGTAATTGCCCTTTAGTGCTGAGCGCAGTTCTATGTTCGGTGCACGATCAGGAGCGCGGTATTTAAGTGCGTTTGTTATTAAGTTATAGATGATGCTTTTCAAGTTTGACCTTGAAAAGGGAACTGACGGCATCTCTGAAAAATCACAAATAATAGTGGCACCTGTGTCTTTTATAATGTCTTGCACGCTTTCTAGAACATCATCTGTTGTTTCCTGCAGGTTCAGCCACTCTAACTGGCGCGCCTTAGACTTCTGAACGCGTACCACCTCACCTAAATCATGTATAGTAGTGTGCAATTGCTTAAAGGAGCGGCTAAAAAGCTCAATAAGTTTCGGAGCATCAGGGTCTTTGAAGTCCGCATCACGAACGAGTTCTTCAAAAATACCTGCCATATTGATAATGGGCAACTTCAGGTCATGCGATGCGGTGTATACAAAGCTATCCAGATCCTGGTTAATGCGCTCCAGCTCCAGATTTTTTTCCACCAGTTCTTCTTCTGCCAGTTTATGGTCTTCGATATCGGTGCAGGTTCCGAACCATTTCGTAATACAATCCTGATCATCGCGCATAGGCACGGCTTGTACCAGAAACCAGCGGAAACTGCCACTTGTCGTGTTTTGTATCCGGTATTCGGCTTCATAGTACTCACCTGTTTTTACGGAGTGCTCCCAACGACTTGTAACACGTGCCCGATCGTCCGGGTGCAGCAAATCCGCCCAGTTAAAATGCACAGCATGCTGTTTTGTTATGCCGGTGTAATCATACCAGCGTTGGTTATAATAATCCTGAACACCATCCGGTGTAGCTGTCCAGACAAGCTGTGGAATGGATTCTGTAAGAAAGCGGAACTTATTGTTGCTATCTTCCAGAGCCAGCAACATCTGCTTATGATCTTCTATATCGGTATGCGAGCCAACCCACTGGGTAATATTTCCCTGACTATCGCGGATAGGCAAAGCGCGCACCAGAAACCACCTGTAGGCACCATCTGCTGATCTGAATCTATTCTCCAGCAGAAGGGGTTCTCCGGTGCCGATGGATTTTAACCAAAGCTCTGTCGTGTTTTCTATATCGTCAGCGTGTATGTACTTGTTCCAGCCCCAAGCCTGCATCTGCTCAAAGTTAGATCCTGTATAGTCGTACCATCTTTGGCTATAGTAATTGAGGTCTCCGCTTGGAAGGGCGGTCCAGGTCATGAGCGGAAGCGACTCCAGTATCTGTTTGGTTTGCGCAGTGCTTTCTTTCAACTGCTGTTCAATCCGTCTTTTCTCGGTAATATCCAGCATGGCACCAATCATGCGTTTGGCAGTGTGCTGCTGGTCGTGTATAACGTAGCCCCTGTCATGCACCAATTTATAAGTGCCATCGGCGCACCGGAAACGGTACTCATCCTCCCAATTGGTCTCACCGCTGTCTATTACCTGATGGATAGAAGATTTTACCCGTTGTAAATCATCTGGGTGAATGCGGTTGGTCCAGGATATAGCAGTATCCTCTATCTCTTCTTCGGCATATCCAAAAAGTGTTTTAAAGCCCTCGTTCCACCAGATAGAGTCATCTTTTAGGTTCCAGTCCCAGATAACATCATTGGTGGCCATGGCAATGCGCTGGAAACGTTGGTTAATTTCCAATAGCTCCTTTTCATACTCTTGCTGCGAACCTGCGTCTACTATGGAGCCAATCATGCGGCTGGGCTTATCTTGCTGATCGTTGCAAATAACGCAGCCATAATCTATCACCTGTGTATAAGTGCCGTCTGCTTTACGATAGCGGTACTTAAGGCTCCATACCTTTTGCTTGTTAGTGATAACTGCATCAAGAGCGGCAAGCACTTCAGGTAAATCTTCCGGAAGTATGTGTTGGTTTCGTTTATCCAAATCTGTTTCCAGATCTTTATCGGCATAGCCAAAAACTGTTTTGTACGACTCGCTCCATTTGATTTTCTGCTGGAGCAGGTCTATCTCCCAAACAGTACCCCCGGTAGCTTCTGTCATAAGCCAAAGCTTATGCTGTGCTGTAGCAGCTGCCTGGTCTTTTTTGATACTTTCCGTTATGTCACGCACTTCATGCAGTATGTACGCTATCTCCTTTTGGGCACCAAGCACTGGTACATTACTGAAAGTCCAGTAGCGCTCCTCAAGGGTGCCGCTGGCAGTTTGCACATCATGCCGGATAACATCTATAGTGTGGGCGGTTTTATGCGTAACAACATGCTGCAGAGAATGTAATAGTACTTCTCTTGATTTAGCATGCCCTGAAGCTGGGTTTTCGAAAATAACCTCTAGCAGAGGCCGCCCTATAATAGCTGAATCTGCTTTTTGTGTTGTTTTAAGATAATGCTCACTGGCTTCCACAATTATATAATCGGGACTCAATACGAGGAAAGAGCCGGGGAGCACCCTGAATAGACTTTTGTAGCTTAGTTGGCTCAAGGTAGCGTGCTCTTTCTCCATGGCGCAAAGATAACCCTCTCTTTTGATTTGTGTTGTAAAACAAGTATATCTTAGCACAAAGCTCAGCTGAAACGCTGCCAAATGATGGCTCTTTCATAAAGTGTTGTGCTTTTGAGAAGGTGTTTAATGTTTTTTTTGCAGCTCTGCTGCCAACTGTTCAGCTTTTTTTCTCATATGCACCAGTTCTGTTACTTCTACCGCTGAAATCAAAACGCCTTCGGCACTGCCTTCATTGTTTAGCAATGGGTGATATTTGATATTAAAATACGCGTTTTCTTTTCCTCCATTCAAATGCCTGTCAAACGCTAATTCAAACTCTTCTACAGCTATAGTGGCCGATTGAGTATATACTTGTTCCAGCCTTTCTGCAAATGGCGTGATTTGGAGCTCGGGCCAGATTTCTTTAGCTGGCCTGCCGATGTACTGCCGGTTGCCATACAGTTTATGAAACCCTGGGGTGATGTAGCGGCAAATGTGCTGAGGCCCCTCCAGCAGGCATAGGTGTGCAGGAGAGGCATTTAAAACCTTTTCAAGGTACTGGTCTTTTAAGATCACCTGGTTGAGGGCTGTTTTCTGGTCGTCTATATCAGTATAAGACCCAATCCAAAGCTTTGTCTTCCCCTGCTCATCAAGCATTGGTGCGCCACGATCTAGAAACCAGCGGTATTCACCTGTTACCTTGCTTTTGATGCGATATTCCATTTCAAAGAAATCACCGTTTTTAGTAGTCTCTTGCCAGGTAGACAGAAGTTGAGCAGAGTCTTCTGGATGCACAGCATTAATCCAGCCATCTACCTGGCCTGCCTTCATGCCCGTGTAGTTGTACCAGTTTTCATTAAAATAAATAAGGCGACCTGTTGTATCAGCTATCCATGCCATATGCGGGAGTACTTCCAGCATATGCCAGAAGCGGGCGTCGCTTGCCTGAAGGTCTTCCTCAAATCGTTTGCTTCTGGATAAATCTATGATAGAGCCAATGGTGCGGATAGGGTTGCCCATGGCGTCATATATAATATAGCCCTGGTCTAATACAGGTGCATAAGTGCCGTCAGCCTTTCTGAAGCGGTACTCGCCAGACCATATCCTATTGCCACTCCTGGTAGCTTGCTGTATACCCTTTTGTACTTCGTCAAAATCGGACGGGTGTACCCGCATGTCCCAAGACTCGCCTCCACTGCCCATTTCCTCAGGCGTATAGCCAAAAAATTCTTGCAAGCCTTTGCCCCAGGTCATTTTGTTGCGTATGATATCATACTCCCACGATACGGCATGCAAGGCGTCTGTGAGCATGTACAAACGCTCCTGGTTATGAAGGTGCTCCTGCTCGTTTAATACTTCTTTGGTTATGTCTCTGGCTTCGTGTAAAATGTAGAGCAGGTTACCTGCATCATCTAGTATTGGCCTGGATATAGGGCTCCAGTAGCGTTCCTCAAAGCCTCCTCCACTGCTTTGCGGGCGTGGGATATCATATCGAAGTACGGCCATGGTATGCTCCTGCTTATGCTCCAGCACATATTGCAGCGACAGTTCAAAATTATGAGCAGAGTCTAGGTCTGGCGTGGAGGGGTTGTTTGGAAATACCTCGAAAAAGTAGCGGCCAATGAGGTTTTCACGGAAAGCGAGGGTAGCTTTCAGGTAAGCATCTGTGGCGTGCTGTATAACCAGGTCTGGCGTCATGACCAGGTATAGCCCTGGCAGCAAATGGAATATACTGCCAAGCATAGCAGCTAAGTTTGAGTCTCTTTGTGGCATAGTGGTAACTGGGGGATAGTACTGTAGGTATTTAGCGCTAGGCTTGAAGATAGGATTATATTTTTAATTTGACAATCCTGTTAAAACTATAACGCAGACCTCTTTCGGAAAGAAGTCTGCGTTATGAATAGTTAGGGTTCCTACAGTCTATCGAGCCCTAAGCGGCTAATCTTGTATGGGAAAAAGCCTCTAACTTCTCAACATACTGCTTCATTTTTCAACTTGTAGCTTTTCATGGGACAAGTTTTCAAATGCGTGGATATGCGGGCCTCAAAATCTGCCACAAAAGCTAAAAGCTTTCCCTATTTCAACCACAAGATGAAACCTTGCGGTAGTTTATTTTCCCCTGCAAGATGAGCTACGCGGAGGTAGCTGCTGCTATTCCCAGCCCTTCAAATACCTCTTTGGCATCTGCTATACTTTGGATATCCTCCACAATCACGATCAGCTTGCTCTTGGCCTCTTTCAGGCGCGACTTGCGTGAGTGCTGCTGCACATACTTCAGGATATTGCCAAACACATCAGACTGGAAGTATTTGTCGTTGTTCTCGCTTGGCAGATAGCCTTTCATCACTTCTTTCTTGATGGTGAGCTTCTCGAAGCCCAATTGCTGTGCCTGCCAGCGCAGCTTCACGATCTCCACCAGTTGCTGTACCGTTTCTGGCAGCGGCCCGAACCTGTCTACTATACTTGCACGCAGTTTCTCCAGCTCCTGCAGGTCTTTGGTGCTGTCTAATTTGCTGTAGAGGTTCAGGCGTTCTGATATGTTACTTACATACCAGTCCGGGATCAGCACCTCCATATCCGTTTCAATGCTACATTCGCGAACCGGCTCAATAAATTGCTCCAGGTTATCACCCAAAAATAACTCTCGGAATTCTGTTTCTTTCAATTCTTTGATAGCATCGTCCAGCACCTGGTGGTACATTTCAAAACCAAGGTCGGTGATGAAACCGCTTTGCTCGCCACCCAGCAGGTTACCCGCCCCGCGAATATCCAGGTCGCGCATGGCAATCTTGAAGCCTTCGCCCAAGTCAGAAAATTCTTCAAGCGTGCTTAGGCGCTTGCGTGCATCCGATGGTAAGCCTGCTACAGGTGGTGTTAGCAAGTAGCAGTATGCTTTTTTGTTTGATCGGCCTACTCGGCCACGCATCTGGTGCAGGTCTGATAAACCGAATATGTGTGCCCGGTTGATGATGATGGTATTGGCGTTCTCGATGTCCAGCCCAGACTCAATGATGTTGGTGCTCACCAGCACATCATACTCCCCGTTCACAAACTTCATCATGCGTTTCTCTAGCTTCTCCGGTTCCATCTGCCCGTGGGCATAGGTTACTTTGCAGTCCGGTACGTGGCGCAGAATCATAGCGGCAATCTCCTCGATGTCTTTGATGCGGTTGTGTACAAAGAACACCTGGCCGCCGCGCTTCATCTCATACACGATGGCATCCCGAATCAGTGCCTCGTCGAATACGTGCAGCTCCGTTTTTACCGGTTGGCGGTTTGGCGGTGGTGTGGCGATAACAGAAAGGTCGCGGGCACCCATCAGCGAGAAGTGCAGCGTGCGCGGAATGGGCGTAGCCGTAAGCGTGAGCGTATCCACGTTTATCTTCATCTCCCGCAGCTTCTCCTTTGTCTTCACCCCAAATTTCTGCTCCTCATCTATAATCATTAAACCAAGGTCCTTAAACTTCACATCTTTGCTCACAATGCGGTGCGTACCAATCAGGATATCGATTTTGCCTTCAGCCACACGCTTTAAAGTGTCTTTGGTATCCTTGGCTGTTTTAAAGCGGTTTACATAATCCACTGTTACCGGAAACTGCTCCAGGCGGTCGCGGAAGGTGCGGTAGTGCTGCATGGCCAGAATAGTGGTAGGCACTAGTATGGCTACTTGTTTGCCGTCGCAGGCTGCTTTGAAGGCCGCACGAATAGCAATTTCTGTTTTACCAAAACCCACGTCGCCACAAACCAGCCTGTCCATTGGGTGCGGTTGCTCCATGTCGGCTTTCACGTCTTCGGTTGCTTTGCCTTGGTCTGGGGTATCCTCATAAATAAACGACGACTCCAGTTCGGCCTGTAAGAAGCCGTCGCGGGTATAGGCATAGCCAGGTGCGGCCTTGCGCTTGGCATACAAGCTGATGAGCTCATGCGCAATGTCTTTAACCTTGCTCTTAACTTTCTTCTTCTTGTTCTCCCACTCCGGCGAGCCCAGCTTACTCATACTTGGCGGACCACCTTCTTTGCCGCTATACTTGCTGATCTTGTGCAGCGCATGTATACTCACGTACAGCAAATCATCATCTCGGTACACCAACCGGATAGCCTCCTGCAAACGCCCGCCTACCTCTACTTTCTCCAATCCGGCAAAGCGGCCAATGCCATAATCCATGTGCGTTACGTAATCGCCGGGCTGCAGTGAGCGCAGTTCTTTCAGCGTCATGGCCTTCGACTTGGAATGCCCTTCTTTGGCCTTGTGCTGGTAGAACCTGTCAAACAGCTGGTGATCGGTATAGCAGGTTATTTTGAGTGTCTGGTCGATGAAACCCTCACGCAGCGAAACGGGCAGGTGCTGAAAGCGCACGTCGTGGTCCAGCTCATCAAAGATCATCGTCAGGCGGTTAATCTGGCGCGGCGAATCCGTAGCGATCACATTCACGAAACCAGCACCCTGCTGCTCGTGCAGGTCTTTAACCAGCCGCTTAAAATCCTTGTTGAACGATGGCTGCGGCTTGGCCTGTAGTTGTATGACTTCGGCTGATTTAAAATGAAAGCGCTTGCCAATCTCTACCACGTTAAACTTATCGAGTAGCTTCTTGAAAAGCTTTTGCGTCTGGAACAGCTGCTCCGGGTCAGATACAATCTGGGTGCCGCCGCTGCTGGCGAGCATCTTCTCAAAGTTATGCGATGCCTTGTCGAAGTATTCATCAATTACATCCAGCGTCAGGCGCACGTCCTTAAACCAGAGCGTGGTGTTTGCCGGAATAAAATCCAGAAATGCCTCACGCGTTTCCTGTAGCAGTTTGGTCTGCACGTTAGGTATAATCGAGATTGCTTTCTTCGTCTCAACAGACAGCTGTGTATCGGGGTCGAAGGTGCGTATACTTTCGATTTCATCGCCGAAAAGCTCGATACGATAAGGTAGGTCGTTGGCGTACGAGTACACATCCACGATACCACCACGCACGGCATACTGGCCTGCCTCATACACAAACTCCGTGCGCTCAAAGCCATACTCAGCCAGCATCTCACTCAGGAAAGCCGTGTCCAGTTTCTCGCCTATCTTGGCCCCAAGCGTGTTCTCTACCAACGATTTTTTGTTGATCACCTTCTCGGTCAGCGCCTCCGGGTACGTCACGATCAGCTCGCCTTTTCCGGTTTTCTGGTTCAGGCGGTTGAGCACCTCGGCGCGCATGAGTATGTTAGCGTTTTCGGTGTCGTCAAAGCTATAAGGACGCTTGTATGATGTCGGGAAAAGCAGGATATCCTTCTCTTCGCCCAGCAGGTTTTTAAGGTCGGTATAGAAATAAGCAGCCTCCTCTTTATCGTGCATTACAAAGAGTTGGTGCCCGTAGTTCAAGGTATAAACCGCCGAGGCTAGCACAGCATCCTGGCTACCCGCCAGACCTTTGATCTGGAGACGGTAAGGTTCGGTTGCTTTCAGCCGCTGGGCAAGGGTTTGTACTACACTATCGAGGCGGTAAAGCTCTAGGAAATCTTTTACTTTCATTCAGGTCTATTACAAAACAGGAAAGGCAGAACACATGGCTTTCCGATCAGGCCGTGTTCTGCTGCTACTTCTCCACAAAGATACAAATAATCAATTCTCTATACAGAACATGGAGGAGGAGGAGAAGGTTGCGCTTTTTGTCTGAATCAGGATTTGCAGGATTTATAGATGAACAGGATGGGGTGTAGCGTGCAACCGCTGCCTTATACTTCAGTGTCTGTACGGCGCTTGCTGGTACCCGCTTTAACTGTTATGATTACTCATTCGGGAAATGATTAACAAGTATACTTTAGGGTTACCTTATATTGACAAAAGGTACAAGAAAAAGCATACCTTGTACCAATGAAAACAGACATACTTCGCTACAGATTATCCGAGCCAGCAGGCATGTTTACTAAAGTATCTGCGTTGGTAATAGCTGTGGGTGGAGCATACATTACTCTGACACAACCTGTAGCGGGAGTGGCTTTAGTTATTGCTGGTCTTTTTCCATTTTTTTACTTCAAGTGCCTGGAAATCGATCTTTATAAAGGAACATACTGCATAGGAGCTAATATTGTTGGTTATACAATAGGACCTAAGGAGCCTTACCCCGGCGTGAAATGTATCTTCCTGAAAAAGAATAGAACTATTCACCAGTCTACAAGGCATTCGTGGTCTTCCTCTGTTTCAACTTCTTTCGATGGTTATCTTTGGCTAGAGGACGATACGAAAATTCTGCTCTCTCAGGACAGTAAGAAAGAGGTAGCACTGCTTAAGCTAGAGCCGTTTGCAGAGGAACTCCAGACAGAGCTCCGGGATTTAACTACGCAGCATCTGGCTTGAGCGCACATTGGCAGGCGGTGTTAAAATACTATCTGAATCAGGATTTTCGGGATAATAATGGGATGAACAGGATCAGATACTGCCACACCAACATTTCCTGTTTCATCGTCAAGCTATCGCGCGGACAGGTCGCGACCTGTCCCTACCTGTCCCTACAGGGCAAATTATTATCAGACACAGAATGCACATTATTGCCGTATACAAATGCATGACACGACCCGACCGGAAACTTAACAGGCTGCGGGGTTTTGACTACAGCCGTGACAGTTTATACTTTGTAACTTCGTGCGTGCAACATAAAGCTTGTGTTTTCGGAGAGGTTGTTAATGAAGAAATGCAACTGAATAAATGTGGCCTTATTGCTGAAAGACAGTGGTACTGGCTGGCTGAGCAGTATTCGTATGTTATTTTACATGCTTTTGTAGTGATGCCTAATCACGTGCATGGGATTCTGGAGATTGACCGGGATAGTATTGTAGGGACAGGTCGGGACCTGTCCACGCTAAGGCCTGACGATGAAACGGGTGCCGCGGCTAACTCATCACAGAAAATCAAATCCCTGTCAGAGCTGATTGCTGCCTATAAAACCACCGCCTCAAAACAAATTCGTTTAGCGGGTTTAACTGAATTCTCTTGGCAGCGCTCCTTTCACGACCACATCATCCGAAACGAACAATTATACTTCCGAATAAAAATTATGTCCTGACGAATCCTGAGAAGTGGCAGGATGACGTGTTCTTTCAATAAGTATAGTAGCGTTAATTATACCCTTATGCCGCAAGTTTAGCGTCAGCGCAACTTGTGGCTTTATTTGATGCCAGTTTGTAACTGGCGCTATCCACCCTCCATACCTCCGCAAGGTATAAACTGGCTGCCCCAATTGCCATACCGCTGCGCTCAAACTAGCGAAATAACAATCGAGGGCAGCTAAAAACAAAAGAGCCTGAAACCGCAGCTTCAGGCTCTTTTGTGATAAAGTATAATCTAAAGGATTAGTCCCAATAAGCAGGAGTTGTTACCTCTTTGCCATCGGCTGAGAAAACAAGCTTCTTGTCTTGCCCTTTCTGGTCTAGTTCTACCTGGTAGTACGTCTGTCCGTCTTTCTCTACCTGTTCCATATCATCCAGGCGCATGCTTTTGTAGCTTTGGCTGATAGTTGACTGTACCGCTTGTGGCAGATCTTTTTGCATAATGTCACGTTTGCTCATCAGAATTTTGCCCGATGGGTCGATGAGAACTGTGTGGTCAACGCGGTTCATGTCAAACTCTGCTTCGTAGTTCGCACCATCTATCTCCCAGTCAAGGTCGGTGGCGTTGGCATACTGCTGCGTTAAAGCACTGGATACTGCTTGCGGCACATCTTTCTGGTCTACGTCCTGCGCCTGAGCGGATGCAAATGTAGCTCCTGCAAAGGCTAGTGCTATTGCTATCTTTTTCATGTTTCTTTGCTTTTTGTGTTAAAAAATAATCTACACTACAAACTAACGGCATGAATCTGAAGCAAATCTGTACCTGCCGATTGCAGATAGTCTCACACTGCCTTACCGCTTAGCTCAAGCTAGCTGTACGGTGCATTTATACCTGTTTAGCGGAGCTACTTCTTCGCATCAAAAGGTACAAAGCGGCCCTGCTGCAGCACATATAATGTTGTCAGGTTTTCCCCGATCACTGAGATGCCATCTGCTTTAAGCGGAACTTGCTTTTGAGCACGATTGTCGAATACCAGCGAATCTTGTGGAGCCAGTCGCAACTGATACGTGCTGAAAAACTCTGTATTCAGCTTTTGAGCAGGATAACTAGCTACCTTTACTTCACGGGCTTGTTTGCTGTAATCAAGGTAGGCTATGATGTGAATAGAGTCATTCTGCAGGACTTGCACAGCGTAATCAAGCGAGGCGTTTCCGTTAAAATTTCCCCGGAGAAACACCGGATTTCCCACCTTTAGGCGCTTACTTGCCATTGCTTGGTCTGTTAAAGTGGCTATCTGTGCCTGCGGTCGATTTTCTTCTAACAGCTTTGTCAGCGTGTCCGGCAGCGGATGCAGAATTTTCCCTTCTTCTGTTGCTCTCGCGATGCTGTCTGTTGATGTTTTAATATCGGCATCTACCTGCTCAGCAATCAATTCGTCGCTGGCAGCACGGTTATAGTTACCATCAGCAGAGTCTGATCCACAGGCAAATAATGTGGACAGGGCGGCAAGGGCAAGTAAATTAATTTTCATGTTTTTATTTGTCTTTAATAAGGTGTTGCAAGTAACCTTTCCTATCGACCAGTTAAAATGATGCTCATCACTTTCTGAGGAAATAAGTGCCTGCAATGCTTATTGTTTTCAAGTCTGATTAAGCAGAACGTTGCTTCGGTGTCGTAAATCAGCAGCACCTGGCACAATCCCAACATTTTCAAGAACCTGCTCTATACTTATACTACAAAACTTAAGATCATCTGAAAGTATGGTGAGGCTTTACTTTACCTGTTTTACCGCATGCTGTAGTTCCAACGCATTTTGCCGCACTTGTGCCTCCTCTGTTGTCGTTAAATCGGATATTAATAATAGGTTAAAAGCCCTTCTTTGTGCGGGTGCCAGATTGGCCCTAATAGTGTGCTGCTGTTTTTTGTTCATCTTTTGCACAGCAGTTCTTAACTGTTGAACAAGATTTGTTTCGTTGCTACTATGCGAAGCAGGTTGGTAAGTATAGGCTATTATGCAGCCACTGCATTGGCTCTGCTGATCTTGGGTATCTGCGTCTTCTGATGGTCCGGAGGAGGCCTGCACGCTATCAATGGCCAGGAAAATGCTGCGCCCGTCCATAGACAGGGCAACATCACGGTAACGTGCCGGTGCTTTAAAGTAGGTGAGAGTATCGCCAGTAAGCCCATCACCAGCGGCATTAAGTTTCAGGCGGACCAGGCGCTTTTCTTTCAGGCTTGTAACGAGCAGTGAGTTCTGCCAGCCAGGTATAGCCGATGCCGTATATACGGCTATACTACTTGGAGCCACGGCAGGCCACTCCGGCTTTTCTTCACTATCCTGCTTCGTGCGGGCAAGTACAGCATGAAGGAACTGATTAGAAGAAGGATAAAAGCTATGAATTGGGTCCTGATAGTTTTCAGCGCCTATGGCTCTTACATTAGCGCTTTCGCTTTTGATAAAGGGATAGGTGGTGTGCCATTGGCCGGGAAGGCTGCTATGGGAGGTAGCACCTGCTGCCAGGCCATTATAGTTGCCATCGTTGTACCCTACGATTAGTGGGTGTCCGTAATTTTTTCCTTTCTGGATGATGTTTATTTCATCATCGGAAAATGGGCCATGTTCAGCTGTATAAATGCGCCCTTTGTTGCCTACTACAGCATAAGCCAGGCCTTGTGCATTTCGGTGCCCATAACTCCATACAGCATTTTGCCGGTCCGAATTAAAAGGATTGTCATTGGGAATCCACTTGTCGTATGTGCCGGCATCCTGATCTGGCTCTAACTGAAAACGCAGCACTTTCCCCTCGTACTTGTCGGTGCGTTGTGCAAAGTTTGGGCGGCCAGCATTGTCATACTGTCCAGCACCCATGTCACCTACTGTATAAAATAGATAGGCTTCGCCACCTACAGGGGCAATAAGTAATCGGCCTGAATTATGGTCGTTACTGCCCGGAATAGTGTCGCAGAGGATTTGTGGTGTATGCAGTGTTTGCTTTTGGGCATCATAAGTATACCGTACAAGTTTTGTCTTAAAAAAGTAGCCGCCATAGTTAGGAGCAGCACCACTGTCTTCTGCCTCTGCGCCTTCAAAATGATAAATGTAAGAGAGGTATACATAAGGCTTACCAGTTAATAACTGAGGGTGCAGGGCAAGGCCCATCAAACCTCCCTGGGGCCAGGGCTTTCCTTTGCTAACCTCCTCGGGCATGGTGTCATACCTCGGAAAGTTCTTATTGCCGCTCAGGTCAAGTAAAACAGTCCTGTTACCATTCTTTGGGTTAATGCGGCTTACTGTATATCCTTTAGATTCTGTTACCCATAGCAAGCTGTCGGGGCCATAGGTGATTTCCCAAGGGCCGCTTAGTCCTTTTGCTACCACACGTGCGGAAAATTGCTCACCCAGCGGGCCTGTAACAGTTTGTGCAGCCGTGGTAGTAACAATAACTGTAAGCAGACAGAGAAATAAGATAGTCTTGAGCCACCTAACGTTATTCATCATTATATATAGATGCTGTTTCAGGGTTAACTTAATAAAACAAATAAGTAGAAGGCTTTATGGCCACTCCCAGTCGGAGCATGCTGCTCCGCTGCTGATACTCTATCAGGTTTTCGGCGTAGCCCTGGTACCATTGCAGGGTTACATAAGCATTGCCAGATTTAAAGGGCTTATAACTTAGTTGCGTCTGCAGGTTGCCCTTCCAGCCGGACGTGCCTTTGCGGCCCCTGATATCCAGCACTAGTTTATCTTCTTTTATTTCCCAGATGTAGGTGGCCTCTCCGTAGCCTATATACTCTATCAGGTCAGGGTTGTCTGTTTTATAAAAGAAGGGCACCCACGCCTTTAGCTGTAGGATTGATTTTGGAGAAGCTAACATGGTGTAGCTAAGGGAGGCATAGTTCCAGCTTCTGGACCAGATGCTATCCCGCCCGTTCGATTCGTGCTCTACCTGCAGCGCCAGCGACCCTATTAGCTTTTGATCTTTAAAAAGAAGCTTGCCTAACCCGATGCCCGGGTTAAAATTTATTTCCTCGAAGGGGCTGGACCAGTTGTATACATCCCAGAAAGCCAGCTGGGTATAGGACAGGAACAGGTACGAATTTAGTGGCAGAGAGGCATTGGATAACCTGTGCTTAAAGCTTATCTGGTACTTGGCATCGGAGTTCGAGCCGTTGGGACTTTCTCCAATGGTTGTTCCGGTAATTATGTAGTTGTCTTTGTATATGGTAAATGCTGGGGTTTGATTCAGTATCTGATTCACAGAATCTCTGTTCATGCTTTGTCCACAGCAGAGGCTTGTTGTTGTAATCCATAGCAACAGGCTCAGAGCCCATGTGTTCTTCATAGCGCAAGTGTTAAGTATAGAATATCGGTGCTGCCTTCGGTAGTGAAGGCGTTTTATAAACAAACGGGAGCTGCAGCCTAATAGATAAGCTTTGGGTAGATATTCTGGAAAAGAAATATTAAGTACGATTGCAGGTTTGCAGAGAAAGCGCCAAAAAACAGGCTGCAGTCTTTAAACTAAGGCTTGTTGAAGTCTTTAAGGATCAATAGTGAGTGTAACCAATCAAAGCTATGGAAAACAAACAAAAATTCGCGCTGATAACAGGCGCAACAATGAGTTATGATTACTCAACTACTACTGGCCCAACTGACACAGACTTTTTTCATAAAGCAGATATGGAAGAGGCGAAAATAGTAAAAGAAGGCAGCAAGGCAGATCCGGCTACAGACGGTTACGAAGCTCTGATGTCTTGTGAGAAGGAAATAACCTCTGGCTTCAAGAGCAAGGCAAAACCTGCTGATGAGGGTAAATAAGGAAGTGTAAATATTGTGGTTTAGCTAAGCAGGTGCCCCCACACTTAAGAACAAGAAAGGGGACTTAGCTGAAAATCTGGAAGCAGTGGCTATCAAAATCACAAGTGGACGCTTGCGCCAGAAAGTGGCTAAGCAAGTATGGTTGAAACGAGTATAGCAGAAGCTATGCAAGTATGGCTTTGCAAGCCAGTTGAGTTACAAACTCAACACCATAATAAGACACGAGTTGGAAACTCGCGCCAGAAGTGATGGCCAGCAGAGGACTTAAGATACTGATAAAAAGAAAAAACTGTATCCCGGTTGCTAGCTATCGACAACATAGATACAGTATAATATTAGCTCATCTTCACCAGTTCATCTGCTAAATCTGAAATAGTAGGTGCTATCAACTCGGGTTTTGGAGCTAAAGGGTAAAGTGCCTGGCCGGGACGGGAAATAAAGGCTGCTCGTGTGCCTGCACGCAAGGCCCCGGCCATGTCCCAGCCATGTGCAGCCACCATCATTACGTTGTCAAGCTTGATCCCTAATTGGTCTGCGGCATATTGGTAGGGGCTGCTAGCCGGTTTAAATTTCTTCACGCTGTCTACACTAAAGGTTTCCTCGAAGTAATCTGCTAGTCCTACGCTTTCGAGGTGCGGTATACTTGATTTTGCCGGGGAGTTGGTAAGTGTAGCTAACCTAAAGCCAGCCTCTTTGAGCTTCTTTAACCCCGGGATAACATCAGGGTGCGGCTGTGTTTTATTCACCATTTCCACCAGTTCCTTCAGTTTTGCCTCTGGCACGTTTTGGCCGATCTTCTCTGCTGTCATTTTCATCACGGCTTGGCCTACTTCACTAAACGTGTGGTACTGGTCCGTTACATTCTCCACCAGAGCATACTCCAGGAGCAGCGCAAACCACAGATGAAAGGCCAGTTCGTTATCGAAGGTTTTGTTCACCGCTTGCTGCATATCCGATAGGTCGAGCAGGGTTTCGTTCACATCGAACAGCAACACGGCGGGGCGACCGTTGGAGGAGTTTGTTTTGTTGTCTGGCATCTGATTAAGGTTAAGGTAAGTGGTGCTTTATCAGAACATACGCAGGGCACAAGGCTATTGGTTTAAAGTAGTGCTGTTCCTCTGGTTGTCGTCGTTCAGATACGAAATAGTGCTGTTCATAAACAGGGTGCAGCAAAGTATAGGCAGGTTAGTAAGTTAGCATATCATTCAAGATCAAACTATGAAAAAAGCTATGCTACTAATTGTTCCGCTGCTGCTCTTGCTTGCCTGCAAAAGTACTGAGCAAGCTACACCTGCGGAGGCCGCAACCAGCGGAAGTATAAGGCTACCGCAATCCATTCGTCTTGATGATAGCTGGATGCGCAGTAAGATAGACAGCGCGATGAAAGCACATAACATTCCGGCGCTTTCTGTAGGCGTTATTCGTGATGGGGAGTTGTGGCTGTGCGAAGGCTTTGGTGTAAAAAAGCGAGGAGGTGAGGCAGTTGCAGATGAGCATACACTTTACCAGATCGGCTCTCAAACCAAAATGCTGACAGGTATTATCGTGAGCAGGCTGGTGCTGGAGCGAAAGCTTGATTTAGACGAAAGTATAGTTAACTACCTGCCGGACGTGTTCAGCAAGCAAACTTCAGAAAAACTGCAAGCTGTAACGCTCAGAATCCTGCTGCAGCACCAGAGTGGGTTACCAGGAATAGCACCAAGTGACCATCGCATTGATGGCGACCCGATGCTTGTTCCCTATACGGAGCTGGACCTGCTAAATGACCTGGATGAACTGGAACTTGACTTTGAACCGGGCTCCGACTTTAGCTACTCGAACATGGGGTATGCCCTGGTGGGGTATATTTGCGAGCGGGCAAGCGGACAAAGCTATGCAACCCTGCTGGAGAAGTATGTCGCCAGGCCTTATCAACTCACCAACACCACTACCGAACTAGCTGAGCACCAGCAGGAGCTACTGGCAACGCCCTATCGAAAAGATGCCAGAGATATAGAGACAAAGCCTTTTATTATGGGTAAATTAACATCGGCAGGTGGTGTGTACTCCAGCGTTGCAGATTTATCCAGGTTGATGGCCGCGCAACTAGAGGAGTACAGAATGCTGGGGCAAACGGAGGAGCAGAGCCCTTTGGTGCTAACCAACAGTGCAACACCTGACAAGAAAGAGTATGGCTTTGGGTTAGTGCGGAATGTAGACGAAAGAGGAATACGCTATGGGCACGGCGGCGACTTAGATGGCTTTGCAAGTTCTTATGTATTTGTGCCGGAGCAGAACGTGGGCCTTCTGCTGCTTACTTCCAGTGGCGGGCGCTGGCTAGGTGAGCTGGAAAAAGAGCTTATCATAAGACTTGTTGTGGAAGCCAAAGCAGCTAAAAACAAAACAGTAAGTACACTCTAATAACCCCAAACACTAACTTGCTATAACTGATTTTAAAACGAAAGATCATGAAAAATATATCCCACCTGGCCAAGTATACCGAGCTGATCCTGCACCTGGTTTTTTGGCTTATACTTGTCGGCTTCCTCTTTACAAGTTTTTGGTCTGACAGAGTTCTGGAGATGCCGTATCATATGGACCCTTCTGATATGGAAGAGCTTATACTTGTAGAGAACCACTCCCGGCAGATGGAGCTTTGGAACAGCCTGTTTCTGATCGTGTTCAAGGCTGCTTTCTTTTATGTAAACGTGTACCTGATCTTCCCGAGATACAAAAATGCTGCTAACAAGTGGAAGTACCTGTTACCGCTCGGTATGAGCTTTGGATGGTGCTTTATGGCGGAGGTGCTGCTGTATACTTTGTCTGAAAATAACTTCATGTTTTCTGATTATGATGAATATAACTGGAGCTTGGATTACAACGTGCTAACAGACGGAATACTCGCATTTCTGGGGGTGCTGGTAGCATCATTTGCCTATTGGGCAACCAAAGAGTGGCTGCAGCACAAAGAGGGGCTGCAGAAGCTGGATGTAACCACAGCCGAACTGGCTCTGCTGAAAAACCAGGTAAACCCGCATTTCCTGTTTAACACACTGAACAACCTGTTCTCTATGGCTATCGAGAAAAACGCGGATGAATTGGCGCAAAGTATAGCACAGCTCACGCAGCTCATGCGCTACTCTATCTACGAAAGCCATGTGCCTTACATTGAGCTGTACCGCGAGGTAGAGTACATCGAGAATTACATTAAACTTCAGAGGCTTCGTTTTTCCGGTGATGAAAACATCACCATTCAGTTTGATGTGGAAGGCGATACCCAACAAGTGCGGATATCACCCATGTTGCTGATCAACTTTGTGGAAAATGCCTTTAAGCACGGGGTAAGCCTGAAGCAGGAGTCTTATATCCTGATAAACCTCAGAACAACTGAGAATGAGCTTTATTTCTCAGTAGAAAACACCATATACCGGCAGAACAAAACAGCGTCGGTGGCGCATGCAGGTTTTGGCCAGGAGCACGTTAAAAAGCTGCTGCAGCTGCAGTATCCAAACCGCCATACCCTCACGGTAACCGAAGAAGGAAACGTATACAAATCAGTGTTGCGGCTGGAACTACAGAAAACCCAGGTGGCTATCACGGCACTGCAGTAAAAGCTGGTTAAGAGTTCAAAGTGCCAGTACTAAATTGTTTGGCAGCTCATACTTTAAAAAGGTCTTTTGTCCTGATACTGGTACACCGTCAATTTTATTTCTGAATCATTACTTTAAAAAGTACCTGAAGTCTAGCATCTAATATCTAAAGTCTAACATCTAAAAGTATGAAATGCATTGCCATAGATGATGAGCCCAAAGCCCTGTCGGTGATAGCGCACTACGCACAAAAGGTGCCTTCGCTGCAGCTGGTGCAAACATTCAGGAGCAGTATTGATGCACTGGAGTATCTGACTAACGAGCAGGTAGATTTTATCTTCCTGGACATCAACATGCCCGACCTAACCGGCATCGAATTTCTGAGAGCGCTGCCTCAGCCACCTATGGTTATCTTCACGACAGCTTACTCTGAGTATGCCGTGGAAAGTTATGATTGGGACACCGTAGGCTACTTACTAAAACCTATCGAGTTCCAGAAGTTTTTGAAGGCAGTTAACAAGGCAGCTGTGGCGCTTAAGCTAAGAAACAAACCCGCTGCAGATGCAGCAGCAAGCAGCTCGGAATTTATACTTGTGAAGAGCGGTACACAAACCTTTCAGCTCAAGCTGGACGAAATTTTATACCTAGAGGCCTCCGGTAACTATGTCACATTCGTGACAAGCAGCAAAAAGATCACCACCCTCAACAGCCTTACCGAACTACAGAAGCAGCTGCCGCCTAGCAGGTTCCTGAGAATCCATAAATCGTTCATGGTGTCGCTGCCGCATGTAGAGGTGTTTGAAAGTTACCAGGTGCGCATTGCCGGGGCTGAGGTGCCTGTTGGCCGCACCTACCGGGAGGCGTTGCTGGAGGTGTTTAAGCAGTAAGTATAGTTAAAGTATAAATTCTCTACCGGTCCCTGCATTTCGGCCATACATAAACCTTATCATTATGAAACAGCTAAACCAAATTTTGGTACTGCTATGCTTCCTGCTACCGGGCAGCCTTGCCTGTGCGCAGGCAAACCAAGAGTTGCTCGTAAAGCTACAGCACATAGCTGAGGCAGACCAGAAATACAGAGGCGCCGTAATAGAAAGTGCCGCCGCAGCACACGGCTGGAGCTCAAAAGAAGTGCAGGAAATATGGGCAAAACAGACTGCTATAGATATAGCTAATCTGGCCGAGGTCGAAAACATTATCTCGAAGTACGGCTATCCAGGCAAGTCTTTGATAGGTGAGCAGCTAAAGTCAGTTGCCTATCTAGTAATACAACACAGCGCCCAGGAGACACAGGAGAAATACTTGCCGCTTTTAAAACAAGCAGCAGAAAGTGGTGAGCTGGCTAAGGCCTCAGTTGCCTTACTGATAGACCGGGTAAAAGTGGGGCGTGGAGAAGCGCAAGTTTATGGCTCCCAGTTATCGGAAGATGATGCAGGAGTTAAACTCTATCCCATAGAGGAGGAGCATAAGGTAAATGAAAGGAGGGCGCAAGTAGGTTTGCCACCGCTGGAAGATTACCTATCGCATTGGGGCATCAAGTATAAGATACCCACCGCTACGTCTAACTCTAACCCGCCCGACCTATATGTAGAACATATTGCAAGGGAGGTAGAACCGCATGCCGCTGTTGAGCTGATTGGAGGAGAAGAGAAGCTATATCAACAGCTAAAATATCCTGCCCAAGCTCAAGCCAATCATATAAAAGGTAAAGTGCTGGTGGAGTTTGTGATTGATGCAGCAGGCAATGTGGCGGATGCCTTTGTGGTGCAGGGGCTGGGGCACGGCTGCGACGAAGAAGCCTTACGCGTTATAAAGCAGGCCAAATTCAAAAACAGCACAGGCCACGACCATGCCAGAAGAATGAGGCTGCCCTTCGGAGAGTAGCTACAGGAGCAAACAAATGATGCTGCTTTGCCAAGCAACTATTTGGTACGGGAATTGTGTTTCAGAAAAGGCCCCTGCTATGCAGGAGCTTTTCTGAACCTCTTATAAAAGATTTAATTGTTATGGCTGTTAGTCAATTTGGTTGGTTATACCTGTTGCTGGCCCTCCGGTATGTGGTAATTGCGGGGCTGGCTTTTTTGCTGTTTTACATCCTGATGCCGAAGAAGTTTTCACAACGCAAAATACAGGCGCTCCTGCCTAAGCAGCAGGATTATGTGCGGGAGGTAGGCTACTCCTTTTTTACCTTTTTTGTGTTTGCTTTGATAGGCGTTCTGCTTGCCTCATCGGCGGTGTTGCCGCACACGCAGATCTACACTGAAGTCTCCGCGTTTGGCTGGCCATACTTCTTTTTAAGCGTAGTGCTGGCGCTGGTGGTGCATGATACTTACTTCTACTGGACGCACCGGATGATGCATCACCCCAAACTGTTCAAGCTGTTTCACCTTACGCATCATAAGTCAACCAATCCCTCTCCTTGGGCCGCTTTCTCTTTCAGCCCGCTGGAGGCGGTGGTAGAAGCTAGCGTTATACTTGTTATTGCTTTCCTGATCCCGATTCACCCGCTGGCTATTGCGCTTTTCCTGCTGCTGATGACTATCTACAATGTGTACGGGCACCTAGGCTATGAAATCTATCCAAAATGGCTTGTGAACAGCAGTGTTGGCAAATGGCTGAACACTTCCACCAACCATAACATGCACCACAAATACTTTAAGGGCAACTATGGTTTATACTTCAGGTTTTGGGATGAATGGCTGCACACCACGCACCCAAACTATGATAAAACGCTGGAGAAGCTGGTAGCGTCCAAAGAGGTGCAGGTTGTTGATTAGGAATAGATTAATTCAGAAATAAATTTATACGTTGAGCGGCAAATAGCTGAAGAAGATGCAGGGTAGTAAAAAAATCTGTTGCAGTAAGTATGAATAAATTGTCATATTTGCTGCAACAGACTCTTTTAAATCCTCAAAATGAAACTATTGAATGCCATCAATCGCGGTACTTTGCTTGTTGCTGCGCTTTTGTTCCTGGGCTGTAATCAGCCTGAAGCACCGACCACAGCAGCAACTACTGAAGCAGAGCAGACTGCCGATTTTACGCAGGTTATACCCACCCTGCATGGTATCACTAAACACTGGAACAGCGGCAACTTAGATGAGTTTCTGACAGTGTATGACAGTGCCGCCACCTTTATGCTGCCTACTGGTCCGGTTGGGGTTAAGGAGATGAAAGGCTACTATCAGGAAGCTTTTACGACAGATGGTACACCAACCTCAACATTAAGCTTCGATAGCCTGGAAGTAAAGCCACTCGGCAAAGAACACGCGCTGGTGCTGGGGCGGTACACCCTCACTAACCAGGACTCGACAAAACAAAGCGGCCGCTATACGCTCGTGATGGAAAATACGGACGGTAGCTGGCACATTCTGCACGATCATTCAAATTAACTTAACACCTTTATACTTGAAAACCCGCCTTTAACCTGCACAAGAGGTTGAAGGCGGGCTTTCAAGTATAGAATGCAGTATTTATACTGTTTCGTTGCCGTCCGTAAACCTTGCCTCTACGGGTACGCCTTCCGGGTTAATAAACTGTACTTGCTGCCTTGGATAAACAGGTATAATCTTCTCGATATATTCTGATTTACTCAACTCCTCAATGATGCGCAGTGTTAGTTCGCTTTTCCACTTTCTGCGCTCGCGTGCGCCAACTAGGTAGCGGATTGTTACATTCGTCCAGGAGTCATCAAGAGAGATAAATACCTGTGGTGCATCGGGCACATTATCATCCAAGCCGGCACGTTTTAATAACAGGGAATACTTATGGGCGGGCTCTACCATGTAGTTACCGAGCAGGTTTTCAGCTACGGTGCCTACTACTTTTATAGTGAGCGGTATATCTGACTCATTCGCAACGGCTATAGCTAACTCATCCCAAACATAAGGGAAATCGCCTGTTAGGTTGATAACGGTGCCTGTTAATATTTCATTGTTAGGGAAAGTGACAAGCCGCCCTGTAGGCTGCTCTGCCTGCACAAAACCCGGCTGATATGGCCCCCCAATCTCCCATACGGTGGTCGTCAGAAAGTCAATACGGAAAACATCGCCGAACACCTCGCCCACTTTTACACGGTCTCCTACACGATAGTACCCTTGAAATGAGTTTAGGAGCCAGCCTGTAAAGCTTTCTATTGGAGTTTGCAACGACCACGACAGTGCCAAGCCAATTAAACCAAGTGAGCCAACCAGTGCTCGAATATCACCGGCCACCACGCTCAGGGCAACACCTATAGCCAACAGCCATACGGCAATAGAGAGCAAAGACATAATCGCACTGGACTTTTGCCAACTGCCTATAACACGCTTTAAGAGAGACTTTAGTAAACGCACCACCACCCAAGCCAGAAATAAGGTACCCAGGGCGATCAGGATTTTAGGGAGGTTGTATAAAAAGCTTTTCCAGAGACTCTGCAGTGCACCGATGGCTTCGCCAGCAGAAGCTTTGCTCGATTCCGCTACACTGGCTGTGTCTGCCATGGCTTCTGTTTCAGCTAGGCTGTCAACTGCCAGTACTTCTGCCGAGTCCTCCTGCAGTTCTGTTGCCTGCACCTCGCCGCCGTCCTGTGCAAGTCCAGCTTCGCTAGGGGCAAACATCAGCATAATAAAACCAGTGATAGCGACTGCCAAAATAGAAGCTTGCCTGAAGTTCTTTAGCCTGTTCTCCGCACCTTTCACCGCTGATCGGGTGGTTTTTTGCTGCCGGGCTTTGGTAACTGCTTTGCGCCTGGACTGTATTCGGCGGTTGCTGCTGTAAGCACTGCTACGCTGGCCCTGCACATGTTGGCTGCTGCCATAAGCAGTAGTGCTCTCGCGTGTGGTTGATGTTGTCTTGATTCGTCTTTGGTTTCTTAAAGGAGGCATAAGCTATGTCTTGTTTGCGCGCGACTGTACTGTTTAACGTGGAGGTTTGGTTTGGTGTTAACGTGCAGGTGCAAATGCCTACGGGCTCTAGCAAAATTTATTGCCGCTGTATGCACAAGTAACCGCTGAAGCATCGTTACTGCTATAAGACCTTATGCTGTACCTTATGGCTGATGTTGCTGGCAATGTGTTGCGGGAGAAGAGAACTTCCCCGATTCTTTGGTTTTAAAGCTTATTGATGTTGTTTAGATCTGATTATCAGGCGGATAATGTTAATATCGCCGGCTTTTGCGTATCTTTCACTAATAAACAAACATACAGAACTATGAAAAAAGTAAATCAATTGAATTCACTCGTGATGCTGCTGGTTAGCATGTTGTTGTCCATGAGTGCCTTTGGCCAGGATGCCAAGCCGAAAGCAAGTCCGGCTGCCACAGCCACTGGCAAAGCAGGGGGCGCCAATATAACAGTAAACTATAGCAGCCCATCTGTAAAAGGACGCGAAGTATGGGGCGAGCTGGTGCCTTATGGCAAAGTATGGCGAGCCGGTGCTAACGAGGCAACCACCGTAACTGTAGACAAACCAGTGCAAGTGGAAGGCAAGGTGCTGCCAGCTGGTACATACAGCTTCTACGCTATTCCAAACGAGAACGAATGGACTGTAATTTTCAACAAAACGGCAAAACAGTGGGGCACGCAATACGACGAAAAGCAGGATGCGCTGCGCGTGCAGGTAAAACCTCGCAAAGCTGCCACTATGCAAGAGCGACTGAAGTATGAGGTGACTAACAATGGCCTTGTGCTGATGTGGGAGAACATGGAAGTTCCGGTTGCCATCAGTGCCAGCAAGTAATTTATATTGCTCGTTTAGCAAGTATAGCACAAAAGCGGCAGCTACGATAAAGTGGCTGCCGCTTTTGCGTTACCTGATAGGTAAAGAACCTCTTCCCTGTGCTTCAGGCATGCTGTGGTAGTGGTACGTGCAGTTCTGGTTGTTTTTGGGTATAGCGAAGAATTTGAGGGTTCTTTGTTTTTCTCAAGGAACTTGTGCTCGACCAATTTAATCTTTAGAGCTAGTAATTGTCATTAGAAAACTT
>NZ_JBHTLD010000002.1:0-34502 GCF_042678745.1 Pontibacter rugosus
CTATATTTGTAAAGGTGCAAAGCAGTTTTTTCCTGCTATAAAATAGTGCAAAAACCGCTCCTAAAATATAAAAACTGCTATAGATCTATATAAACTGATGATCGATTGCGCTATGCTTTCTTACACGCTACATGAAATAAGCACTCTGCCCGAAATGCTGGCTCAGCACCACCTGATCAGGCAACTGAACCCAAACATGAGCAAGCAGCGTTACGAAGAGCTCCTGCACCTGATGATACCGCAGCACTACCGGATGGTAGGGGCTTTTAGTGAAACAGGCATTTGCGTAGGAGTATCAGGTTTTTGGATAGCAGCAAAGTTTTATAGCGGCAAATACCTTGAAATAGATAACTTTATAGTAGATGAAGCCTACCGATCCAGCGGCGTGGGCAAATCTTTGTCTGACTGGCTGCATCAACTGGCCCAGCAAGAGAAGTGCAATACTATTATGCTGGACGCTTACGTTACAAACAGTGCAGCTCACCGCTTCTATTTCCGGGAAGGGTTTCACATCAAGAGCTATCATTTTTTTAAGACCATACACCCATGAGTAACGGCAGACAAGCCTGGCTAACCTGGTTCTTTTACTTTATTGTTTTTGAACTGGTGGTATACTTTGGGCTGCAGTGGCTTTTGTCCGGGATGGGTATTAGCAACCAATATCAACCCGAAAACACTGTAGTTCCTAATTGGGTAAAGGCAGTAACGTTTATATTACTGTACCTGCTTTGCCTGCTGATAGTAGTGATGGTGGTGAGTAACGCTGTACCCAACAAGCACCGGGGCCAGTTAATGCACTGGGTATACATGGCGTTGTTAGGTATGGTCCTGATGCTTTTTTTACTCTTTAACTAAGTATAAAATTTCTTAAGTTCAGGTATGATCAAGATAAAAAACCTTTGCATGCTGGTACTAGGACTGCTGCTAAGCTATATGGGCTTTGCACAGACGGGCAATGGCCAGTTTTTTGTACAGCTACAGAATGGGCAGATAGTATACGCAAACAAGCTGCAGTATAAATCACCCATCTTCAAATCAAACCACTTCCTGCTCGACGACTCACTGAAGTTCAACCCAAGTATGGTAAGCGTATTTCAGAATGAGGATGGCTATTATGCGCGGGTAGAGGCAGGCAATAGCTACGACTCCTTTGCTAAGCGAATTATGGACGGGCCACGCATAGACCGCTTCTACACCACCCGCACTACCTACGATGGCTATGGCTACTCTCCGTATGGCTACGGGTATGGCGGCGCGCGCTCCAGCCGTAAGCGCATCTATTTCTTCTCGAAAGATGAGGGGCCGCTTTACCTCATGGAGTTTGATAACCTGGAGACAGCCCTGGCCGACAATGCATCAAGTATGGCTTTGCTTGGCCGCTACCGAAAAGACAAGCTGATCAACACCGGTGTTTCTATTGTAGGAGCGGGGCTTCTTGCTGTGGGCGCCATCAAGTCCATCAACGATTCTCGGGAGACAATTAATGGAGGCACGGAATTAAATATCTCGCCACTGATGTATGCCGGAGCAGGAGTACTGGGCGCGCAGCTGGTTATTAACCTGTTCAGGAAGGATAAGCTAACCCAAGCCATCGAAGTCTATAATTACCAACTAAAGCAATAGCAGAGGCCGGAGCACTACACTCCGGCCTTTTTTATTTATGAAGCCCCTGCCTCTTAAGCGACTACTCAACCACAAGCTTGTAAAACTGCTGCACATAAGGTTGCCACTCCTCGCTTTGTATTCAACTTAGATTGCCTAGCGCCACCCATTTATACTTGGCTAAGTATACGCAGGCATAAATCCTCCGCTCGTATTTAGCTCCTCCAACGCTTCTGGTGTTACTTTGATAGATGCCTTAACAAGGTGTTTAGAGCAATTTGATAATTAAGCCTGTTCTGTTGAGGAGATTTTTATAGCTTTGGCAAGCGTGCAGCAACAAACCTCTACTACCACCAATGGAAAACATACTATTACTCCATGGCGCCTTGGGTTCCGCGGCCATGCTGGAGCAGCTAAAGCAGGCACTGCAGGAGAGCTTCATGGTTTATACGTTCGATTTCTCCGGCCATGGAGGCAAGCCATTGCTACAAGCGCATTTTACCATGGAGCAACTTGCTCAGGAGGTGCTTGTGTTTCTGGATGAGCACCAGATCAGGGATACTCATATTTTCGGCTATAGCATGGGCGGGTATGCTGCCTTAAGTATGGCGCTGCAACACCCTGCGCGCATCCGCAGCATCTTTACCTTGGCTACTAAATTTGCATGGTCTGCTGAAGCCGCCGAAAAAGAAACAAGCCTCCTGAGCCCAGACAAGATAGAAGAGAAGGTGCCGCAGTTTGCAGCTACTCTGGCGCAACGCCATGCCCCGCAAGACTGGAAGCAACTGGTGCGTGCTACAGCACGTCTGATGCTGCAACTGGGCCAGCACCCAATCCTTACTGCTGAAACGCTACCGCAAATACAGCTGCCTGTGCAGGTAGCCGTAGGAGACAGGGACAACATGGTTACTACTGAAGAAACCCGCTGGGCTTACTGCCTGCTGCCAAACGCACGCTTGCAAGTTATGCCCGGCACCCGCCACCCCTTTGAAACACTATCTGCGCAAGATATAAGTATACATATCAGGCAATTCATATTTCATGTTGCCGTTAACTCTACAGTCATAAAAGAATAAAAATGCCTACTTATTTATCATTAGCCCTTTTCATCCAACTATCAAGACTAGCCAAGGTCACCCTAGCAACAGCTGCTATAGCTTTGTGCCTTAGTTCCTGCACCAGCACTGCTCCACGCTTTGGCGAAAAAGGTTATTCAGAGCAAGGCAAGGCATCTTATTACGCCCGCAAGTTCCAGGGGCGTAAAATGGCAAACGGCGACAAGTACCGCCGTGGCAAGCTGACAGCCGCCCATAAAGAGTTACCCTTTGGCACCAAAGTGAAAGTAACGAACCTGCAAACAAACAAAACAGTTAAAGTCAAAATAACCGACCGCGGCCCCTTTGTGCGCGGGCGCATCATAGATCTATCAGAGGCCGCCGCCAAACGTGTGGGTATGATGGATGCAGGCGTGGCTCCTGTAAAAATGAAGGTGATAAAAAGTGCGAAAACAGAATAAAGGATCAGACGTTACAACATCAGTTAAAAACCACATACACAGCACAATACACTAACTATATAAAAAGCGCTATTCTACTAAATATCCTAAGCATTTCTTGATATTTATCAATTGAATAGCTACATTTGGGCATGAGTAAAACGTGGGGAAATATGCGTGACTTTTTGCTTATGGCGACATTCGTGTTGCTATGCATGCTTATTATGCCCGTTGCCCAGGCACATGCTAACGGAGCTCCCGCCAACACAACTACTGTTACAGCTCCGCAAACAAGCCCTAAAGCTGCTGACTCTGAACAAAAAGCTCCTAAATCTAAAGCAAAGGTTGTCACCAAGCCTCGTGATAAATCTGTACTGGATGCTGAAGTATTGGAAAGCCCGCTTTCTTACTTCCGTAATGCCTTTAACTCAGATGAAGATGAAACAGATGCTTCCAGATCAGGCGCAGTGATGATTACCGTAAAAGCTCTTGTTGCTACGCTGCTTTCCACTGTCATTTAGGTTCCCCTTCTTTTTTAGCCATACATATTTAAGCAGTGCACTGCTTGTCCTTGCTATATGCTCCATTTTCTAAAACGCGCCAACCTGTACTTACCGTAGCAGTATTACCATATGGATTTTGCTTATTTGCTGCCTTCAAAGGTTTGCTTTCCCCTCAGAATATCAAAGAATAGTTTAAAATCGGAAGCAAGACTATAAAAGGGATATTGAAAAGTAGCAGGTTTATTGTGCTCAAAGAAAAAGTGACCTACCCAGGCAAAACCGTACCCTATAACCGGCACCAGCAACAGCCACTCAAAAGCGCCTAAAATAATTGCCCTATCGCCACTAAAATCAATAGACTTGTACCTATAAAATGCAGAACACGGCAAGTAGTATTCTGGTGCTCCGACAGGTAATAAGGATAAAACTCTTTGAAAGAAGTATAACGGTGATGCGCCTTTTGGTCCATAGGAAAGAGTATGAAGTAATAATACAAGATACCTAATTCATCAGGCTATTTCAAGAACCTTCAGCACAATTTATCTCCTGTTACTTAAACAATTAGCCACTGTTCCTGTTCTATAGGTGAAGAAGACTACTACAGAAAAGTGTCCCCTGTATTTGTTTAAGTAGAAAAGCGCGGTACCCTACGGTACCGCGCTTTTTTTTGCAAAAGAGCTGGCATTAATAACCAAAGCAAGCTTACTGTTAAAGTACAGCGGCTCTTGTCAATTTGCTCACGTCCAACACATGTTTACATTCCATTATCTTAAGAGCATGTTTAAAATTCATACTTTACTTTGCGCTGCAAAATCCTATAAAGGAGCCTGACTTCAAAGGCTTTTCTCGCCCCATACCGCTGCTATGAAGCTCTAAAACCGCTTTGCCAGCACCCTTTCCATTCAGCTTTCGCTTGCAAAACGAAATGTAAACAAGTTCTAAGCAAAAGTTGGATAGCATGAGTTCTGGCAAAGGAATTTTTAAGCTTTACAATATTCTGCGATCGCTCGCCTTTGGCGCGCATGAGCTATAGTGACGGACTCCGGCCGCTGTGTTTGCGCCTCTTGGCACAGGCGCCGGGATGCCACCCCAATTACCCTCAATCGCCAGAGGCGAGCGACAGCCTTTCTATCTGCGCCAGGCGACTCATGCGTTTGCATCAGAAATTATGGAACAGGATAAGGCGGAGACTTACGCCAGACGAAATTTCAGAAATCTAACTGCATAAGCAGAGGCAGCTATACTTTGCAAAACCTGTAGCAGCAGGACACAGCAACAATTTAAGCCTTGAAAGCGCTGCAGAAGCAGTAAGCCCCTAAACAAAATCACTAACCAGCGCCAGCATAAGCCCAAGCAAAGTAGCAACAAGCTTGGCACGATTAAAATGATGATCGGGGCTGGTCTCGAAGAGAATAGTAGTAGAAATATGCAGGAAATTACCCGCTACCAAACCTGTAAGTGCCGTATAAACAAGGCCATCCGGTGTTTCCTGGGCGAGTATTGTATTGCTTACCAGTATGCCAAGCGGTGAGCCAACGGCAAATACCAGCAACCACATAAAGGCTTTTCGGAAGTTCTCCAGCCGCGACATCAAAACTGACATCAACGCGAAAGCTGCCGGTATGTGGTGTAGCGCAATACCCAGTAAGATCACGTAGAAGTTATCAGAAGCGTGCGAGTGGCCTGCGTGAGAATGCCCCCTATCTACCAGGATACTTCCCTCCAGAAAAGAGTGCACAAACAAGGACCCCAACAGCAGGAAAGGCATCGAGTCGGTGCGGCCGTGGTGGTGGTGCATGTGGCCGTGCTCCACGCCATGAGAGAACAACTCCAGCACTAGTTGCAAAAAGAAGCCTGCTAACACCCAATAGCCCACATGATAGGGGCTGCTACTGCTGTTTACCAGCACATCCGGCAGCAGGTGCACAATAGTGATGGTAAAAAGATAGGCACCACTGAATGCCAAAGCCATTTTCAGCCATTTGGTATTAGTAGGCGGAAAAACCTTCACTAAAAAGCCAGAAAGCAAAACCGTAAAGAATAGGGCAAGTATGGCAATAATCATGCAGGAGCGTTATTTATTTTTTAAGCACAAACACCATGCGGTCGCTGGTAGCTTGGTTATATGGGTTAAGGTTATAGTCGCCAAAGGTATCTACCAGGCGCAGCTGTGCCATTTTAAAGTACTCCAGAAAGTCCTCCTGCCGTAGTGCACGCACCCTTTCCTCGTAATGATACTCCTGGCCCTCATCCCGAAAATCTATAGTTTTGATGATAAAGCCATTCTCTACGCCACGCGTAATCTTAAAGTTTATGCCTTGTACTTCTTTTTCTTCATGAGCAACCAGGTGATCTATCACTTTATTTGTATTCATAAAGTCTATCACCAATTTACCGCCATGCTTCAGGCTTTTGGCGGTGGCACATAGAGCTACTACGTTTTCTGTATCGTTGTCGAAATAGCCAAAACTTGTAAACATGTTCAGTATAAAATCAAAGCCTCCCGGCCTGTATACCTGGCGCATATCATGCACATCAAAGTGCAGTTGCTCATGCTCGTACTGCTTCGCGTAGCTTATACTTTGCCTGGAAAGGTCAATGCCTGTTACGTCAAGCCCTTTTTGGCTCAGGTATAAAGAGTGCCGGCCTTTGCCACAGGCCAGGTCTAGTATTTTTTCATGCGGCTTTGGGTGCAGGTATGCCAGGAGCTTGTCCATAAAATGGCGGGCCTCCTGCATGTCGCGGTCTTTGTAAAGGATATGGTAATAGGGTGAGTCGAACCATGTACTGAACCACTCCACCTCGTGTTTTACTGCCATGCTGGGTTTCTCTAAAAGCAATTATGTTGCAAATATAGAATTAAATTTCTGAACTCGATATATCGATAGCCGGCAGATAGTAAAAGTGCCTGCTACTGCGACAGCGGAGGCATAAAAAAACCTGCCACTACGATGTACCGCAGTGGCAGGTAAATTATGTTTTTTTAGAACCTAGCGGTTTGTTACGCCTTCGGCCTGGTTATACTCTGCCGACTCGCGCAGGCTATCTCCTTTTTGAATTGAGTTGGCACCAGGATCATGGTTCAATACATCTTGATCTGGATCATGTCTCTCTCCGTGTTGTACAGCACCACCGGCAGTTTCAGCAGTGCCTGCATCTGTTACATTAAAGGTTTTGCGTGTACCTGGTTCCACATACTCTGTAGATACTTTTTCACCTGGTCTCAAGTCTGATGGCGTATCGCAAGAGGCCATAAACAACCCACACGTCGCGGCAAATACTGCTATTAGGTTCTTATTCATTTTTCTATGTTTTATACTTCTTCAATGTCGGCGCTGCATTTAAAAGCGCAAGGCCTTATCTTTAAATATTTTACGAAGGATTATCCAGCTTAGGTTCTAAAAGAACTAAGCCAGCAGGTTTTTACGACGCATAATGCTCTCTAACAGTTTCTGATCGTTAGGGCCATTAAAAATGCGGAACGGCATTTGAATAAATATCGGAACCTGAAAAGTACGGGCAAGCCAGCCTTTCCATCCTCCTGGCATTTGAGCATCTGTTGGCGGTTGCAGCCACAGCATGTAGGCATCATCCTTTTTCTGAACACGCTCTATCATGTCCCAGGTCATGGTCATACCTTCGCGCTCGTTGCGCTTCAGCAGAATCTGGCGCTGGTCTATCTCATAGGTAAGTTTTTCGAAGAGCGGGCTCCCTTGCTCCATTTGGGTTACCCCCATTACCTGGGCCGAGCGCAGCAGCACAAATAGTATCGTTACAACAATAGCCGCAGCCACCCACCACCACGAGAAAGCAAATATGGCAGGCAATAAAAACAACACTAAAGGTATAAGTGCATACCACCAGTCTTTGCGCCACACCTGCCCCAGGGCTATGCGGGTATACATGTTTTTATCCAGTTGATATTTCTTTGTCCGGATTGCCAGTGGGTTAGCACCTTGCGCCACACGGCGGCCACCTCTTTGATTTGGTTGCTGCATAAAATAATTAATGTAAGTTCTTCTCTGTCTCTTCCTGCCCCTCCGGCCAAGCCTACAGAGCGTAATCAGGTTTAAACTCTGCCCAACGGCAGAGGCAAAGTCTCTAGTAAGCTTTCAGGCTCAAGTCTATACTTTTAATGGAGTGGGTAAGAGCGCCAACTGAGATATAGTCTACACCACATTCGGCCACAGCACGTATGGTTTCGTCCGTGATTCCGCCAGACGCCTCGGTTTCATACTTGCCACCAATCATCGCCACAGCCTCACGCATCATATCAGTACTCATGTTATCAAGCATAATACGGTGAATGCCACCTGTTTCCAGCGCCTCCTGTACTTCCTGCAGCGTGCGAGTCTCTACCTCAATCTTCAGGTCTTTCCCTTTATTCTTCAGGTACTGCTGTGTTGCCGTTATGGCCTCCCGAATGCCTCCGGCATAGTCTACATGGTTATCCTTTAGCATCACCATATCGTACAGGCCATAGCGGTGGTTATGGCCGCCGCCAATCACCACAGCCCATTTTTCCATCATCCGGAAGTTTGGTGTGGTTTTGCGGGTATCCAGCAGTTTGGCACCGGTACCTTCAATTAAAGAAGACAGGTAGTGCGTATAACTGGCGATACCGCTCATGCGCTGCATGCAGTTCAGCACCAGTCGCTCGGCAGTAAGTATAGATTGCGCTTTCCCTTTTACAGTAAAAGCCACATCACCTTTCTTTATCCCGGCACCATCCTGCAATAGAACATCCAGCTGAAGATCAGCATCCACGGCTTTAAAGATATAGCCTGCCAGCGCAACGCCAGCCAGTATGCCATCACCTTTTACCAGCAGCCGCGCCTGGTTCTGCGCATCAGCCGGAATAGAGGCCAGCGAGGAGTGATCTCCATCGCCTACATCTTCGGCCAGCGCCCTTGCGATAAACTCGCTGATGCTGTTTTCGGTTATGTATATCGGTTTCACACTGCAAAAATAAAAAAAGGCTCGGTATAAACTCCGAGCCTTTTTAAAAATCTCATTATTATCGTCTTAATCTTTGATAAAATTCATCGAATGGATAAGATATTTCCCTCCCGAGGACTTCATCCGGATGAGAACAGTATAAGAATCACCTTTAGAAGTATACGTACCAATGGCATATAACTGGCCTTTGTCAGAAGTGCCGTTATGGTTTACACTAAAGTCAACAGGGGCATTCTTCGAGAAAAAGTTCTTCATCACAAACTCAGCCTGGGTGCTGCTGTAGCTGGTAGCATCTCCGCCATCAAGCGTAATTTCCACCATGTTGCCAAAGTTCCTGGCTAAATCCTTGGCTGAGCCCACCTTCATTGCCTGCTTTACATTGCCCATAGCATCGCCCTGCGCCACTACCTGCTCAGTCGAAAATAACACGACTGCCATCAACATCGAGAATACTACTGCTAAGTGTCTAAATTTTTTCATACGTATATTTTAACCTTGCTCAGGTATGAGCCAAAACTATGCCAATAGATAGCACCTAGTTTATACTTCTAAAGTTAGCAGGTTTAGCTAAATAAATAAAACAGTATATTAAGTTAAATAGGCTCTGTTACAATTACATCTGCAATAGAATTATTTAAATGCTAGCTGCCGAAGAAATAACACAATTCTATACTTTGAGTAAGCTGTTAAAGCAACTAAACGCCTTACCAGCAGTACCTCAGGTTTGTTGTTGCTATTTTAGAATTGATGCTGAAAAGATATTACCTGCACCGGCAAATAAAGCAAGTCACCAGCCCGTATTACCTGCCTGGCAGCACAACACGTATGAGGCTTGTGCAAAACCAAAGACTAACCAAACCAGTAGCTCTATAACAAACCACAATATTTGCAACCTGCCGCTTTAAAGATTATAGCTATATTTGTGCCATGGATAAAAAGGTTCTCTTAATGATTCTAGACGGATGGGGCATTGCTACCAATCCAGAGGTTTCGGCAATCAACAAGGCCAACACACCTTTCATCGATTCTATACTTGCAAAGTATGCCACCACCACTTTGCATGCCTCCGGTGAGTATGTGGGCTTACCAGACGGGCAAATGGGCAACTCAGAGGTTGGCCACATGAATATTGGCGCAGGCCGCGTAGTATACCAGGATCTGGTGCGTGTTAACAAAGCCATATCAGATCGCAAACTGGCTTCTATGCCTGCTTTAGCCAATGCCTTTGCCTATGCCAAAGAAAACAAAAGAGCCATACATTTTATTGGTCTGCTATCTGATGGCGGTGTGCACTCGCACATTGATCACCTGAAAGCCCTTTGCTCTGTAGCCTATGATCAGGACTTGCATGATGTGTTTATTCATGCTTTTACCGATGGCCGCGATACCGACCCGAAAGGTGGCGTAAAGTATATTAATGAGCTGGAGCAGCACCTGGAGCATACCTCCGGCACTATTGCCTCTATTGTAGGCCGCTACTACGCCATGGACCGCGACAACCGCTGGGAGCGTGTAAAGCTGGCCTACGACCTGCTGGTGAAGGGGCAGGGGGAACCATCTCAAAACCTGATAAAATCTGTGCTGGACTCTTATAACGCCGGTGTAACCGATGAGTTTATCAAGCCGATTGTAAAGGTAAATGACAGGCAGGAGCCTATTGCCACTATCAAAAACGGTGACGTGGTGATTTGTTTTAACTTCCGCACCGACCGTGGCCGCGAAATTACCCAGGCCCTGACGCAGCGCGACTTCCCGGAGCAGGACATGCACAAGCTGGACCTGTACTACATTACCATGACTAACTATGATGATAGCTTCCTGAAAGTAGAGGCTATTTTCGAAAAAGATAACCTGAACAATACCCTGGGAGAAGTACTGGCCAACGCTGGTAAAAAGCAGATTCGTATTGCTGAAACGGAGAAGTATCCGCACGTTACGTTCTTCTTCTCTGGTGGCCGCGAAACGCAGTTTGAAGGTGAGCGCCGTTTGATGTGCCCATCGCCGAAGGTAGCTACTTATGATCTGCAACCGGAAATGAGCGCCTACGACATACGCGACGCCATCGTACCGGAACTGCAGCAGAAAAGTGCTGACTTTATTTGCCTGAACTTTGCCAACCCAGACATGGTTGGCCACACAGGTGTGTTTGAGGCTGCTGTAAAAGCCTGCGAAACCGTAGATAAATGTGCGCAGGACGTGATCACTACAGCTTTGGAGAATGATTATGACATTATCGTGATAGCTGACCATGGCAACGCTGACATGATGATAAACCAGGACGGAACGCCTAACACCGCTCACACCACGAACCTGGTGCCGTGTGTATTGGTAAGCAATGATTTTAACGGCACCCTGCACCAAGGCAAATTAGGTGATCTTGCCCCAACTATTCTGGACCTGATGGGTATACATCAGCCGGAAGACATGACTGGTACATCGCTAATAATACATTAAACGGATAACTGTGGCTAAGTATAAACACCTGCTATTTGTAGGCCTGCTACTGGCCACTGTTGCCTGTGAGAGGCCTGTGCCTCCTGTGTCTGATAAGGCAGAGGCCTCTTTTAACTTAACCACTTACCTACAGGAACAAAAGCAAGCACTACAGGCTGAGCAACCGATGGTGCTGAAGTCTGTGGCCACGCAAGGGCAGGAGCCGGAGATAAAAGAAACCTCTAATGTGGACTGGGAAGATGAGCTTACGGTATTTGAGCAGGCAGGCCTGAACCGCCCCTCGCTTCTGGAGTATTACACCAAACAGGAGCAGGTTTTAGCGGATGGGAGCATTGCCATAGAGTACAACAGACTAGAAGATGCCGAAGCTCAGGTAACTTACCTGCGCCTGCTGCTAAGCCCCAATGGCCAGTTAAAACAACTCAACGCCCGCCTGCAAGACCAGAACATTATCTTTTACTCACGCCGCAGTATACAGTTAAGCACCGACCCACAAACCGGTGACATAGCCAGCTATCGGGTGGAGGGAGTGCAGAAAATGGCCTTTGGTGATTCGCTACATTATAAAGTGGCCGCCAATCTCTAAGACCATCATCAGAATGCCTCCTTTGCGCTGCAACCTGCTGTACCGGAATTTGGCTTCATGCTTTACTCGCTCCATAGCACTGCTGTAAAGCTCTACAACCGTTTTTGCCAGAACCTTTGCCATTTAACCTTTGCTTGCAAAAACGAAATGCAAACAGGCTTTAAGTATAAATTGCTGTAAAAGCGACCCGAACGGAATTTACAATCCAGAATATTTGTAGCTTGTAAAGCACCTTAACTTATACATAACCCGGGATCTTATACTTAGTTGGGGCTGCAGTTTACTTATGTTGTATTACATGCGCACTACCGCTTTACTTATACTGCTTTGCTTACAGCTAGCGCTTGCTGGTTTTGCGCAACCATCTGAACTTACCCACACAAGAAATTGTGCCACTGATAAGTATAGCCAAGTATTACAAGCGCAAAACCCCAGTTTTAAGCAATACCAGTTACAAGTACAAAAAGCTGTACAGCAAAAGCTAAGCGAGCAAGGGCAGAGGCAAAGCCCCGCTCCTGTTATCACTATTCCTGTGGTGGTACACGTGGTTTATAACACCCAAACCGAAAATATTTCTGACGAGCAAATCCTGTCTCAGCTCGCTGTTCTAAACGAGGATTTCAGAAGGCTTAATGCAGATGCAGTTAACACTCCTTTATACTTTCAGGAGTATGCCGCTGATACACGCATTCAATTCTGCCTTGCCAGCCTTGATCCTGCCGGTCTTCCTACCACAGGCATTACCCGCACAAAAACCAGCCGATCAGAGTTTTACTACTTCAACGATCATATAAAGCAGTCTGCACAGGGCGGCAAAAACGTTTGGCCTCCCGATCAATACCTGAACATCTGGATAGGCAATATCAAAGAAAGCATCAGCAACGACAACTTACTGGGCTACGCCTCTTCGCCAGGCATGGCACCTGCTGCACTGGATGGCGTTGTGCTGCACTATACCGCTGTTGGGGCGGCTCCTGCCAACAAGTTTAAATCGGATTATAACCGGGGCCGCACTGCCACTCATGAGGTAGGGCATTGGTTAGGCTTATCTCACATTTGGGGAACTGAAGAGGCTTCCTGTGATGACTCGGATGGGATAAGCGATACGCCTAACCAGGAAACATACTCCTTTGGCTGCTCAAGCGGCATTCAGCGCTCCTGCGGCAACGGCCCCTATGGCAACATGTACCAGAATTATATGGACTATAGCGCTGATGCCTGTATGAACCTCTTCACAAAAGGCCAGGCAGCGTACATGCAGGCCATACTTCATTCTACCCGCCGTAGTATAATAAGCTCGCTGGCCTGTATCGGCTCTGTGAGGGCTGAATTCGGCACAGCCACGGAAAGCGACACGCTTGTAATTGCCGGCAAAAGCATACGTTTTGCAGATGCTTCACAAGGAGCCAAGGCAACAACATGGTATTGGGAATTTGAGGGTGGCACACCTGCTACGTCTACTCAACAGAACCCTGAGGTGATGTATTCTAGCCCAGGCCTGTATGATGTAAAACTGACTGTCTCGAACGGTACTCTCAGCAGTACAGAAATAAAAGAAGACTTTGTACACGTTACCGTAAGTGACCTTACCGTTTACCCGAATCCTACATCAGGATACCTTATAATTGAGCAACCCGCCCGCATACGGGTACGGCATGTAGAACTGCTGAACAGTGTAGGAAAAACCGTAGTAAATGCTGAAGTGTTTAACCGCACCCTGCAACTTGATGTGCGCCACCTGCAACAAGGGATTTATTACCTGCGTTTGGTCAGTACCAACGGCACTGAAATTCGCAAAATCAACATTATCCGGTAGTAGCTCACAGTTGCCGTAGCGACCTTTTTAACTTATTATAAAAGATCGGGAGAGGTGCTACTCTCCCTGAATAGTTACCACCACGGTCCGTTTAGAGGCATGGTCGCGGTGCTCGCAAAGGTATATTCCCTGCCAGGTACCCATATTCAGTTCACCGTTTTTGATAGGAATGGTAACCGAAGCACCAAGCAAAGCAGCCTTTAAGTGGGCAGGCATATCATCAGAGCCTTCTAAGGTATGGCGGTAGTACGGCTGATTCTCGGGTACCATGTGGTTGAAGTGGCTCTCGAAATCCTGGCGTACAGTAGGGTCAGCATCTTCGTTTATGGCAAGGCTGGCAGAAGTATGTTTGATAAATACATGCGCCAGGCCTACATTTACCTTCTCCAGCTCAGGTAGCTGTGCCACCAACAGGTCTGTTATCAAATGAAAGCCGCGCTTTACGGCTGGTAATCTTATCTCTTTCTGAAACCACACCATCTTAAATTTTGAATCATTGAATATTGAATGAGTGAATAGCGTTTAGCATGAAGCCTTTTAATCCACCAGCCTTTCATACGCACCTATGTCTGGTTTAGTCGTGCTGCGGGTAGCGCCTTTTATATCTTTCAGGACATTAGGCAAAACTTTAGCAGCTCCGTTGGCAGGAGAAAGGGTATCGAGGCTAAAGTTATACTTAGCTGGTGCCTTAAACTTAGGGTCTGTGTTCAGGATGTTTCCGCTGCCTCCTAACTGTGTTGCATAAACTTCGGTGCGCAGTAAATTGTTGCTTGCCTCTGTTACAGCACCAAAGGGCTCAATCAGTAGTTCGTCTTTATAGCTGAATCCATCAGAAAACACAATGGTATTTACCAGCCGCAGCGAAAGCGGCATATCTTCGCCTCCTGCACCTGCCTCATACCCTTTAGCTGATACAGATAGCAGCGGATAGGAGCGCAGGAGCTGGTTCTGGTAGCTGGCAATAGTCGTATAAAGCAGTTCGTAGCTCCCACCACCAAGCCCGGCAAAGCCATACTGCCCACAGTTATAGATCAGTGAGTTCTCTACCCGCACATCCGAAAAAAGCGCTACAATGCCTCCTGAAAACGCATGTGCCACCACACATCCCTCTATAACGGTACCAGCCTTGCCAGGATTTTCAATGCTCAGGCCGAAACGCGTATTCTTGATATCAGCATACCTGATGCGGTTGCCACCGCTGGTCGCCATAATTCTAATACCTTCCCATTGGCCGGGTGCTGTCTGGTACTCTTCTTCGCGGCGGTAGCCACTAAAAGCCACACGTTCCTGTGGTGTACCCTGTACCTGAAGCTGCCCTGCTATTAAAAGCGCTGCTTTGTTGTAGCCATAAATGCGTACACTTGGGCGTATGGTAAGTATAGCTCCTTCCTCCACAAGCACCGAATCCAGGAGTACGTGCGCCTTATCGTTAGCCCAGGTGGTGGTGCCTATGCTGCCTTTGCGGTGAAAATATGCGTTCTGCCCGTATGCCACCAATTGCACGTCTTGCTCTTGCCCATTGGTGCGGAAGAGGATAGAATCAGCCACCAGAAAGGGCTGGCCTTGCTGCGTTGGGTTGATGTTTACCTTCACCAGCACATACAAGCTATCGCCGCCGCGTAACTCTATGTTGCTGGCAAGTGGGCTTTGCAGGCCGTTGATGGTTAGTTGATAAGGAGAGGAGGCCGCACCTGCCAGTGTTATTTCGCTGATGCGTACAGCTTTGCTATTGCGGTTATACACCTTCAGCCGCTTGGTTACACTGCCCCGGCTTACGAAAACAGTGTCAAAAAGCACTGTATCTGCCGAGAACTCAAGTATGGCATTGGGGTCTGTGGTGATTACTTCATCTTTAGGCTCACACCCAAAGACGAATAACAACAAGAGCAGGGGCAGTATGGTAAGCAGGTATTTCAAATTCAGTTATATGCTAGTTGTTTTTCGCTAATCGTATGCGCAAGGCCTTATTCCATCAGAAAGCCACACTTATATTATATGCTAACAGGTAATTAGCAAGCTAAGGATTAAAAAGAAAAAGGATGCAGCAAGGCTATACTTGCCAGCTGCATCCTTTTATATACCTGTGTTACGCACAGCAGCTATTATTCTGCCGAGGCGCCTTCTTTCAATCTTTCGGCATTTTCAGCGATACGAAGCTCTTCTACAAAGTCCTCGATGCCACCGTCCATTACGTTAGGCAAGTTGTAAACAGTATATCCGATACGGTGATCTGTTACACGGCCCTGCGGATAGTTATAGGTACGGATCTTATCAGAGCGGTCGCCGCTACCTACCATAGATTTACGCTGTGCACCTTCTGCCTCGTTTTTCTTGGCCAGCTCTATTTCATAGATACGAGAGCGTAGTACAGCCAACGCTTTATCAAAGTTCTTCAACTGCGATTTCTGATCCTGGCACTGCGCCACAATACCTGTTGGAAGGTGCGTTAAGCGTACCGCAGAATAGGTTGTGTTTACTGACTGTCCACCAGGCCCTGAAGACATGAACAGGTCTTTGCGCACATCATTCATATCCAGGTCAATATCAAGCTCCTCTACCTCTGGCAGCACCACAACAGAAGCAACAGAAGTATGAATACGGCCCTGCGTTTCAGTAGCCGGCACACGCTGCACTCGGTGCACACCAGATTCGAATTTCAGCTTACCGTACACATCCTCGCCTGATAAGCCTACGATGATCTCTTTATAGCCGCCTGAAGTACCTTCTGTGGCGTCAATTAATTCTGTGCGCCAGCCCATGCGCTCAGCAAAGCGGCTGTACATGCGGTACAGGTCACCGGCAAAGATAGAGGCCTCATCGCCACCCGCACCTGCACGAATTTCCATGATGATGTCCTTGCTATCGTTCGGGTCTTTTGGTATCAGAAGTTCTTTCAGCTTCTCTTCCATCTGCTCGCGCTGTGGCAATAGGCCGTCAAGCTCTTCTTTTGCCATTTCGCGGAAGTCCTCATCCTTCTCTGTTGCAATCACCTGCTTGGCATTGTCGATGTTGCTCAGGATGTTCAGGTACTCTTTATATTCAACTACTATTTTCTCAAGGTCCTTGTACTCTTTATTCAGCGACTTATACTTCTTCATGTCGCTGGCCACATCCGGCTGGATAAGCAACTGGCTTACTTCTTCGAAACGCTGATTGATGGCTTCTAACTTATCTAACATGGTGCTTCTCTGGTTTTAGGCTGCAAAGATACAAAATTGCAGTTTAGTTTCATTTATACAACCGCAGCTAAAAACATGTTGTTTACCGTGTTGTATTATTCTTGTAACCGCCTCCGATAGGATTATAGTTTCAGAACTTGTACAAACATTATATTGTTAACTCTGTTGCTATAACTTAATGAGATCTGCATCTTTCACATGAATCCCTTACCTTTGCACCTCGTATCGTTAGGGATACAAAATAGGATGTTTAATTTAAAAAATTAAAAAAACATATGGCTGTTATCAAAGCAACCGACAACGATTTTAACGAATTATTAAGCTCAAATCAGAAAGTAGTAGTGAAATACTATGCTGACTGGTGCGGAAACTGCCGCTTATTTTCACCTAAGTACAAGCGCCTTTCTGACGACGAAACATTTGCAGATGTGGCTTTTGTTGACGTTAACGCTGAAACAAGCCCAGAGGCTCGTAAAAAAGCCAGTGTAACTAACCTGCCGTTCTTTGCCATCTTCCAGAATGGTGAATTGGTAGACACCGTAGCTGCCAGCAAAGAAGAAGCAGTTCGTGAACTGATCAGCAAACTTAACGCTAACTAGAAATGAAGATTCCTGCTATAAAACAATTAGTAGAAAACCATTCTCTTGAGGAGTTGATGGCAGCAGAAGCTGCCATTGTGGATGAGCAGCCTGTAGCTATCGAAGTAGGTGGCGACGATGAAGGGGAGCAGTTAACCCATGTGCTGGCTGCTGTCTGGATTTTGAATGAGATGGAAGACAACGGCACTGACTTTAAGAGCGCCCTGCGCATGTACACGCAGAAGGTACGCGTTTCTATCAGCTAACAAGCACCTGCTGCTAACATAACAATCCCGGAGCTATGGCAACCCCAAGGCTTCGGGATTGTTATGTTAGATGCTGCTTCTGGAGAAATACGCTTCAGCAAACTTACTGCCTTGCTCTGTGCATAGGCCACGCACATAGTAGAGGTACATGCTCCGGAACACTTCGCTCAGATCGTACAGCTCTGGTGAGAAGATAGCAGGGTTTAACAACATGTTAAACCCTGCTATCTTCTCACCAGCTGCAAGTTGATATCTTTCCTGAAATAGCCTTGCAAAATCCCCCTGTTAAGTATATCCAGGTCAAGGTGGTAGTTATACGTGTTTAGGTGCTCCACTACAAGTTGCCACACCTCCGGATAATGTTGTTGCAGATCAGCGAGGTAGGCAGGGTTAAGTTGCCTTAGCTCTTTTATACCTTGCTGCAGCACCAGAAAAATTTCCTCAACAGGATTTACAGCATTTTGCAGCATTTGCTGGTCTTTTTTTTCCTGCTCCTGCATATCGTATAGCACGACTTGCCGCACCATCTCATTCCTGTCCTTGAAAAGCTCACGGTAGGTGCCTTGCCTGATATCCAGTCTACTTATTAAATCATCATCTGAATTCGCCTCAATCCCTTCTTGCCTGAAAACTTTGAGTATCTCGCCCAGTATCGTATCTAAAAAATTCATACTCTCTGCTTTTAAGGTATTATGCTGCTACAGTGCTGTAGTTGTACGTCCAAAACAAGTAATATGATTTTGTCGCGACAATATAACAGCAGGAACTACAAAAGTAATTATACTTTTGCACTTTTAAGTTATCAAAGATGAACGAACAAACCAATAAAAAATACCAGCTGCACCAGGTACACAACGTAAGATAAGCGGTTCTGCTTAAACATCTCTGTCAGCTGAAAGTATATCTGCAGTAGTAGCGCCACCCAAAACCACCCGATAAAATTAGACACAGGAATTTCGCCCTGCCAACGCCAGAAGTCGAAGCGAGTGGCAACAGGCTCTATGAAATAGTCTAACAGCACCATCAGCGCAGCCCCAAGTATGGCTTTCAGGAGCTTTGGCAAACGAGCCAGGTTACTAATGTGGCCCGTCGTATAAACCAGCATCAGCCAGTTAAGGCCAATCAGCAGCGGTACATCCCATACCTTTGTGCCTAGTGTTGCCCCATAGCTATAGCTGCCGAATATCAGCCCTGTATGCACCCCGATTACTTCTGAGAAAAAACCTATCGCAAAAACAATCAAGGCAAAAATAACAAACTTACTATTCCAGCGGCGGTGAAATGCAAAGAGCAGCGCATTGGTAAGCAAGAGGTTCAGAGGGGTATACGCTTGAAAATATGCTGGCCTGCCGCTATAGAGCAAGCCCCAAAAGCCTACCCCATGAAACAAAACAAGTATACCTATAGCCAGCGGCAGCGCATACTTCCGGTATTTCCGGGCAACAGGCACCGCTATGCTGGTGATATCAGGCATGGTGCGTAACCTGGTTAGAAGCAGGCACAACAGCGGGAGCTAACTCTCCCACAATTTTTGCCGATAAAAGGCAAAGCGGAATACCTCCACCCGGGTGTACACTGCCGCCGCAGAAGTATAAGCCTTTCAGCTTTGAGCTAAAGTTGGGGTGGCGCAAAAAAGCTGCCATCCGGTTATTGGAGCTGCTCCCGTACAAAGCGCCGCCAAACGACGAGGTGCGGCTTTCGATCAACAGCGGGTCCAGCACCTGCTCTTGCTCTATTTCCTGCTCAAGGTCGGTAGCAAGCATCTGGCTGAGCTTTTGCACAAGGGCCTTTCTAGTTTCTGCGGTCAGTTGCTGCCAATCCTGCCCCTGGTTGTGCGGCACGTTCACCATCACAAACCAGTTTTCGCGCCCGGCCGGTGCATCTTCGGGAGCTGCTTTAGAGGTGATGTTTACATATACCGTCGGGTCGGGGCTAACGGTTTTATACTTGAAAATATGGTCGAATTCTGCTTTATAGTTTTGGCTGAAGAAGATGTTGTGTACGTGCAGCTGCGGAAATTCTCTTTTGATCCCCCAGTAAAATATCAGCGCAGAGCTGGACCGTGGCTGCTCCAGGGTTTTCTCCGGTGCCGGCTGGCCGGGGAGTAGCCGCCGGTAGGTTGGCACTACATCCATGTTGCTCACCACCACATCAGCCGTATACTTGCCCTTGCCGGTTTCTACGCCTGTTACTTTGCCGCCAGAGGTCAGTATCCTTTCTACCGGCTCATTATACTTAAACGTTACGCCCAGCTCTTCTGCTAACTTAACTAGACTTGCCGCAATGGCATAAATGCCGCCCTTCGGGTAAAAAGCGCCGATGTTATGCTCCAGGTGCGGAATGATGTTGAGCGTACCCGGCGCCTGGTAAGGATCAGAACCGTTGTAAGTGGCAAACCTATCGAGCAGCTGCACAAAGCGAGGGTCTGCAAACTGCCTGGCGTTTTCCTGGTGCATGGTGGTAGTAAGGCCAAGGTCAGAGAGGCAACCTATAGCTTTCAGCACATCTTTGCTCAGGTACGTATCCAGCCGGTGCAGCGACTTCTGCAGAAATGTATCGGCTGTGCCATTATACAACCTGCTGCTCTTTGCCAGCGCCTCCTGCACCTGTTGCTTTGGCACGCCCAGTTGCTGCTCTGCTTCGGCGGCAAATTTTTCTGCATCGGCATAGGCTTTCAGATGGCTGCCGTCTGGCCAGAAGTAGTGCGTGATAGGATCGAGGCGGGTATAGGTAAAATAGTCTTTGGGGTTGCGGCCTGCCAGCGTAAAAAGCTCGTCGACCAGGTGGGGGAGCGTAAACAGCGAGGGGCCTGCATCAAAGCGGTAGTCTCCCAGCCAGAACTCGTGCATTTTGCCGCCAAACGTATCGTTGGCTTCCAGCACTGTTACTTCATAACCTTTCACGGCTAAGCGTACAGCGGTGGCAATACCACCGATTCCTGCCCCTATAATGGCTGCTTTCCTCATTCCCTAAGTTACAAATTTTTATACTTGTTGTGCTGTAAACTGATGGAGCAGAAGAAAGGTTTTTAGAGATTTATACTTTCCCGAACTCCCGCCCATAAATCGGTTTGCGCATACTAAACTGAGCCAGCATCAACGGATAGAGCAGCACATCAAGTGGATGAAAGTCTGTGCTGTACGTAATGATATCGTGTATAATGGCACCGCTGCCTTTTTTAGTGATCAGGTGCTTGTGGTGCCATTGGCGCAGGGGAGGGGGCAGCTCCTGGCCCTCATCTATAAAGTATGCTTCTGTGTCCGTTACCTTACTTTCCGTAATCAGGCTTGTCCAGCGGAAGGATTTAACGCCTGTCTGCAGCTCTACCTCTACCACATCACCGGGTGACGAGCCATCAAAGCGCAGCAGTTTCAGCTTGGGGTAAGGCGGCGACAGCTTCCGAAACAGCTGCTCATCAAAAGCATGAAACACGCTGAGGTAATCCTGCTGTACTTGTGTTCGAAGGTGGAGCTGCATAGGTATTATCTGGTTTTAGCTGCTGCCGCAAGTTTAGCGACAGCGTAACTTGTGGTTAAGTTTGACTGAAAGTTTCCAACTTTCTTTCTGCGGAGCAGAAATGGCACTCTTCTTATACTCTGAAGCAGTTGACAATTGGATAAATAATTATCTGTAATACAGTTGGTTTATCTATTCTGCAGCGGCCTTGTTTTGCCCCTTCGGGTCAGTTGAGTTACAAACTCAACATCATACGTAGCCACAAGTTACGCTGTCGCTAAACTTGCGGCAGCAGTATTCTCCTGCATATACTTTTAACCTCTTCCTACCGCTAAAGTTATACTTTGGAAAAAGAAAAGGCCGCTGCATGTATACTTGCAGCGGCCTTCCTTTATACTTCCTGATGATCAAAATAATAAAAGATTTAACTCAACAGGTTATCAATATCTTCTTTTGTCAGGCTCTTAATCACTGTTTCATCCGTGCTGATCAGGTCGGTTACGAGCTGGATCTTGCGGTTCTGTAGCGCCAGAATTTTCTCTTCTACTGTATCTTTGGTGATAAACTTGTAAGTGAACACCGTATTCTGCTGCCCGATGCGGTGCGCCCGGTCTACGGCCTGCGCCTCCACGGCCGGGTTCCACCAGGGGTCAAGTATAAACACGTAGTCGGCGGCAGTTAGGTTCAGGCCTACACCACCCGCTTTCAATGATATCAGGAACACCCGTATGCTCTCGTCTGTCTGAAAACGCTCTACCTGCTCATGCCGGTTCTTGGTGTTTCCGTCCAGGTAAGTATAGGTAATCTCTCTTTCATCCAGTGCCTTTTTGATGATATCGAGGTGCTTTACAAACTGGCTGAATATTAGCACCTTGTGCCCTTTGGCTACTACGTTCTTCGTCATCCGCAGCACCTCTTTCAGCTTACCCGATTCCCCCTCATAGCCGGTATCCGTCATGAGCGGGTGGTTGGCAATCTGGCGCAGCTTGGTCAGGCCCTGCAACAGCATGAACTGTGTATTTCCCGGGCCATTCTCTTCCAGGCTCGTCAGTATCTTGTTGCGGTAGTATGATTTTGTTTCTTCGTAGGCGTGCTCCTGCTCCTCTGTCATCTTACAAAGGGTGGTATGCTCAATCTTTGCGGGCAGCTCCTTGGCTACCTGCGATTTGTGCCTCCGAAGTATAAACGGTTTGATCAGCGCATGCAGCTTGCGTGTTTTCTGCTCGTCCTTCTCTTTCTCTATCGGCTTTAGAAACTCGTTCCGGAAAAAGTGCTGGTTGCCCAGCAGGCCCGGGTTGATAAAGGACATCTGCGACCATAAATCCATGGTGCTGTTCTCTACGGGCGTACCTGTAAGTATGAGCTTGTGTCTCGACTTAAGCGAGCGTACGGCACGCGAGGTGTTAGAGTCAGGGTTCTTAATGGCCTGCGACTCATCCAGGATAATATAATCGAAATAGTAGCTTAGCAGCAGGTCTGCATCCAGGCGCACAATACCGTAAGAAGTAAGCACTACATCGTAGTTGTTAAACTGCTCCACACTTTTATCGCGGTAGGTGCCGGTGTAGTTAAGTATGCGCAGGTTGGGCGTAAACTTTTGTGCCTCGTTTATCCAGTTATAGACCAAGGAAGTCGGCATCACCAGCAACGATGCTGTGTCGGCGCCGCTCTCTTTGCGGTGCTGCAGCATGGCAAGCGTTTGCACGGTTTTGCCCAAGCCCATATCATCGGCCAGGCAACCGCCAAACTTATAGTTCTGCACAAAGTGCAGCCAGTTATAACCTGCTTTCTGGTACGGGCGCAGTTCTCCTACAAAGCCAACGGGTAAGGGCTGGTCTTCTATGGTTTCGAACTCCCGCAGCTTCTCCATTTTCCGGCTCATGGTGATGGTGGCCAGGTTGCCGTTTTGCAGGTCGTTCACCAGCGCCATGTGATGCTTCTTCAGCGTCAGGTGGTCTTCGCCCTCCGAAAAAGCAAACAGCTCGATATACTGCGTAAACCACTCTTCCGGAATAATGGCTACCTGCCCGTTCGGCAGCATAAATTCGTTGTTCTTGGTAAGTATATGGTTCTTTAGCTTGATAAACGGCACCTGAAACTCTCCGAAACTCACTGTTCCGTAGATATCAAACCAATCGTTTTTTTCGGTAATGCCTACATCCAGCGTTATTTCTCCTATAAAGTAGTTTTTAGAGCTCTTTTCGCACTGCTGCACAGTAAAGCCCAGCTCCTCCAGCCCTTGCAGGTTACTGTTCAGCCACGAAAAGGCATCGCTTTTATCCAGCACTGCCTGGCCGTTTTTCACTTCCAGCGCCCGCTTGCTCAGCTCTTTTACAAACTCCTTCTCATGGTTTACATCGCGTATCAGCTTGTGGAAGATGTAAGAATCCGAGGTCTTCTCCATACTTACACTAATGCGCTTTGCCTCCTGGGCCTGCACCATGTAATCGCCATACTTAAACGAGAGGTCAAACAAGATCTTACTGCTTACCACAGCACCTCGTTCTGCGCGGCCTTCGCCGTTGCCGGTTACCCGTACTGCGGCGGGGGCCTCTGCCGCCGCAATCTCCGAAAACTTCAGAAAGGGGCTTGGCTCGTAACGTTCGTCTCTGATGCTAAAGCCTTTTGGCCGCACATCAAACTGCTCTACCAGCGGAGCCACAAACTTGCTGTAGTAATTTTCCTCTACAGATCGTGGCACCACAATAAACCTTTTGTTCAGGAAGGGCTGTAGCTTTTTGCCGTCTACATCTTTCTCAAAACTATATACTACATCATTTAGCAAAAGCCAGGCAGGCTCGTAGCAGATAAGCGAGGCATTGCGGTACTGGAAATCGAGTTTCTGGCCATCGTAGCGCAGCGTCGGGAAGTAATGCGTGTTATCATCGTTGCGCATGAAATGAAACAGCACCGTGGCACGCTCCGGCGCTAGTTTAATGCGCCGCCAGGTGGGTTCGCCGTCCTTGCCCATGATAAAGGTCATTTTATCGTGGCGGAGCAGCTCCAGTATCTTGCCCATACGGACCTGAATGTAATGGCTGATGTCTTCCTGTATAGCCTTGTCGCCTTTCTCGGCATCATAGGTTTTCAGGAAAAAGTCGATTGGCGACAGCTTCTTTTTGTTTGTGGAAAAGCGCTTCAACACAGCATCCTGCTGTATCTGGTCGATAAGCTGTATCAGCTTGAAGTCTTCGGCATCGAGACGCGCCGCAAACTCATCGGCATTTTTGGCAGAAATGTTCTGGTGCTGTAGTGTGAGCTGGCCTTTGGAGTTTACTTGTACCACAAAAGACTCAAACAGATAACCCAGATACTCATGCTCAAAGAGAGAATAAATTACCTGAAAGGGCTGCGTAGTATAAACTTTCATGCCAAAGACATTTTTGGGACTTCAAATTTAGCCTTAAAACTCCTCTTTTCCTACGGAAAAAACGCCTTTTGACATGCGTTATCACTTGCTTGGCTAAATTGTGCAGAGAACAGACAGGAGCTTTAAATGTTTGCCAGATCGCTGCTAAATATGCGGCAGGCTTAGAGGTTATCTTTTACAGAAATAGCCGCAGCTTTATTGGCAGGGCGAATAGAAACCAGCATCGTAATGACAATGATAGCCAGCGCCGTAAAGATAAAATCTGTCACTTTCATTTTCACAGGATAGGCTTCTACCACCGAGGAGGCAATACCCATGCTAACAATGCTGAAGTTTTGCTGTAAGTTGCAGATAAGCATGCCCAGCGTAAGCCCGTAAGCCGCCCCGATACAGGCCACCAGAGCCCCTTCCATCAGAAACACATTGCGGATGGCTTTAGCTGTTGCTCCCATAGAGGCAAGTATGGCAATGTCTTTTTTCTTGTCGATGACCAGCATCGAGAGCGAGAAGAAGATGTTAAGAGAGGCAATACCAAGTATAAAGGCAAAGGTAATGAACACGAAAAGCTTTTCGACCTTCACGGCACGCAGCAGGCTGGTGTGCTGTTCATCAGAGTTCTGCACTTTAAACTCTGCCCCCAGCAGCTCCTGCATGCTCCGCTTTACCTGTTCTATTTTAAAGCCCTGCTCCACTTTTATCTCGATGGCAGTGCGCCGGCGGCCATACTCCAGCAGCTCTGCAGCAAAGTTAAGGGGCACAAACACATAGGAGTCGTCGTACTGCCGCTCGATGGCAAAAATACCGCCTGGCAATACGTTCAGGCTATTAAAAGAGGCTTCGGGGTTGAGGGGATTAAACTTAACGTTGCGCGGATACAGGAACTGCAAAGGCACAAACTGGTTAGTGGGCTTGATGGATAACTGGTACTGCACTCCACGGCCTACCAATGCCCGGTACTTGTTGTTGAAGTATAAATCTCCAGTGCCTTCCACTACAGCCGAATCTATCTCGTTTTGCTCAAAATAGTTTTCGCTAACGCCTTTGATTTTTACCACCATCTGCCGGTCGTTGTAGCGTAGCAGCGTGTTGTCTTCTATCACCTCCGATACCACGGCCACACCCGGCGTATTGCGGATACGATTCATGAACTCGGTATCCGTTTCAAAAGACTTTCCTTCTGCGGCTGTTACTTTCAGGTCAGGGTCAAAGCTAGAGTAAATCTCCCGGATCAGATCTTCGAGGCCGTTAAACACCGACAGCACGATGATGAGCGCCGCCGAGCCTACCGCCACCCCAATCATGGAGATGTTGGAAATAATGCTGATGATGTTCCTCTTCTTCTGGGAAAAGAAGTATCGCTTCGCTATAAGAAAAGGTACATTCATCTAATTCGCATTCGGTTTTCGTTGTTCGTGTATTGTTGGTAACACTTGCTGCTGTGTAGTAATGGCTACAAATGTTTCATCATCCTAACTTACAACTCGTAACTCAGAACTCTAAACTAAAAAATCTATTTCCAGGCTTTTACAATCAGGCCGGTGCCGGATTTGTGGTTGCCGTTTACATCCATCCAGTTCAACATTAAGCTGATAGGGAAGGTAACCAGGTAATAGAACGGCAGCAGCAGGAAGAAAACTTTAGACACGTTCAGCAACAGCATCGGGTACTTCATCGACAGGCGCCATGAGATCTGCCCTGGCTTTCCGTAAGAGTAACGGGCCGCTACTTTGCTGAAACCGGCCCTTCTTAGTTTTTCCTCGATCTCGTGTATGTTGTAGCCGTCGCGTACGTGCTCTTCTATAAAAGAGGCTTCGTCGCTGCCATGCACATCCGAGCCACCCTGGTCAGAAGGAGTGGAGATAACCAGCATGCCACCCGGACGCAGCGAGGCATGGAAGTTTTCAAACACTTCCACATCTTCCAGAATATGCTCCATCACATCAACCGACAGTATCAGATCGTAGCTATCGGGCTGGCGGTACTTCACCAGGTCTCCAATCTTAAAGAGCACGTTCTGGCGGCCGATGGTACGCATAAAGCAGTTACTATCGGAAATCTGCTCTTCCTTTACATCCACAGCAAGTATACTCCACCTGCTGCTCATGCCGGAAAGGTAATACGTGTACTGGCCAAAGCCGGAACCGGCATCCAGGATGTACTGCTCTTTGCCACGGCGGTTGGTTGCCCACTCCCGCAGCTCTTTGTGCACATGCCACGTGCGCAGCAGCAGCAGGTCTAGCAAATTGTAAAATACACGGCGCAGGAAAGGGGTCTTGTTGAAAACATCACCAAGCACCCGCTTTATCGGATCATACTGCATAAGGGTGTTCTGCGGCTATCAGGCTTACTTGTTAGGATACGTTTCATCGTCCTCGTCGTCCTCACGCGCAGGCGGGATTTCGAGGTTATCAAACAGCTTATCTATTTTGGCGGCATATTCGGCGGTATCATCCAGGTAGAAGATAAGCTCTGGTATGATGCGTGCCTGGCTCTTGATGCGCTGCGCCAGCAAGTGCCGAATTGTTTTCACGTTAACGCGAATCTCGTGCAGCACGGCCTCCTTGTTTTCTGCCAGCATAACGCTGAAGTAAACTTTAGCTACCCCCAGGTCTGGCGACATGCGCACCACACTGATGGATATATAAGCTCCTCCAAATAAATGCGGGACTTCCCGCTGAAAGATATCAGCCAGTTCTTTTTGAATCAGGCGCGAGAATTTCTGTTGTCTTTTACTTTCCATACGAAGATGCAAATATCATATTAATTTCGCATTTTTACCCCAAAAGGCCCCTACTCATTTCGAGTTTGGTACTTTTGTAAACGCTACTAAGACAAAGACATCTGCTGTTTTGGCAACCAGTAAGGCACCGCTTAGGTATGCAAAGGCGCAAAATAGATGATTGCGGGCGTGTCTTTTATCTTTTGCATAGCGTTAAATACGCTGTTATATAGTTTCTTCTAACTCTGTCTTTCCTTGATTAGTTACTTCCGTAGCATACTGCCTTCCCGCCTTATCCTGCTTATCCTGCTTTTTCTGGGGCTACAACTACCGCTTATCCTGCTGGGCATACCGGGCACAACACCGGAGCTGCTGCAGATGCTGGTGGGCGAGCGGCTCGGCGACGGCTACAGCATGTACCGTGAAATTTACGACAACACTGCCCCACTTACAGCGCTGGTGCTCTGGCTGCTGGACCTGATGGCCGGGCGTTCTTTTCTGGCGTACCGGCTTACGGCCATGGGCCTGCTGCTGCTACAGGCCTTGCTGTTTAACTACAACCTGAACCGCCACAACGTTTATGTTAGCAACAACTACCTGCCCGCCCTGCTGTACCTGCTCTTAGGTAGCCTGTCTTTTGAGTATAACATGCTCACGCCGCTGCTCATTGGCAACACGTTTATTATCCTTTCGGTGCCATACATTATCACCCTCTCCCGGGAGGGCTACGATAACAACCGCCTCTTTGTGGGAGGATTCATGCTGGGGCTGGCTGCCATGAGCTACCTGCCCCTGGCTTTGTTCTTGGTGGTGGGTGCGTTTGCCGTGCTGTTTTTTGCTGCCAGCACGTTCCGTAGTATGATGCTGATGTTCTGCGGTTTTGCTTTTCCGTATGCGATGCTGCTGACGTATTACTTTTATACCAATACAGTACCTGAGTTTATGGAGCTGCACCTGCTGCGGCCCTGGCAGCTGCAGGTGGCTTTTCTGCGCCCGCCTACTGATGTTGCCATTCTAATGAGCATTCCGGCCCTGTTGCTGCTGCTATCGCTGTTCAGTGCGGCTTCGCTGCCGCAAAGGCTGGTGTTTCAGGTTAAGTTTCAGCAGCTGATGTGGGTATGGCTGATCGTGAGTTTGCTCGTTATCTTTACCCGCGACGAGATTTCCCTTGGCACCTTTGTGCTGGTACTGCCGCCTATTGCTTATTTCAGTCAGTTCTTTTTTACCTCTAACCGCAAAGCCTGGATGCTGAACACGGTATTTATGGTGGTGTTGGCGGGGGTGGTGCTACTGCGCTACCGTTCGGTGCTGGGGCTGCAAGACTTCTTATTGGTGGATGAGTCGCCGCTACTGCTGCATGAAGAGCAAGTGGTAACCGTGCCGGTGAAAAACAGCACCGTGCTGGTGCTGGGGAACGACATAAGCTACTACGCCCACAATAAACCCGTAACGCCTTACCTGAACTGGAAACTGGCCCAGCGCCACTTCGGGCGGCTTAGCGAGTACCGGGCCATCTTTCTGCTGCATGAGAATATAGCGCATGAGCAGCCAGCTTATATCATCGACAAAGTTGGCCTTATGCCTGAGCTAGCCTACAAGCTGCCTGATGTATTCGGTAAGTATGAGCAAACCAAAGACCCGAACATTTACAAGCTGAACTAAGGCGGGAGCTTCTTGGCAGTTTGAGATCTGCACAGCTCTTGCTCCACTGGCGAGCTAAAGCCTGTACTTTTCCGCTACGAAAGCTGAAAGCTTTCCTTATGATAGCCACAAGATGAAATCTTGCGGCAGGGAAGTCTTTATCGAGCTTATTCGGTGAGGCAGATTATAGACAGCATGAGCCGCCTGGCGCAGAATAGAGAAGCTCTCGCTCGCCTCTGGCGAGTGAGGATAGTTGGGTGGGGCATCCCGGCACCTGTGCCTAGAGGCACTAACACGGCGGCCGGAATCCGCCTATATAATTCACACGTGCCAAAGGCGAGCGAGAGCAGAATGCTTTACCTTGCCGCTACGAAAGCTGAAAGCTTTTCTTATGGTAGCCACAAGATGACATCTTACGGCAGGTTGATAGGAACTGGCTCAACTCATCAACCTTATACCTACAGCTGTTACGCATAGGGCGTTCTGCATGGGAAAGGTGAAACAAACCAAGTATAAACAGCAAGAGCCACCCTTATCAGGCGGCTCTTGCTGTTTATACTTGTAGCTGGCTTATACTTAGCAGGTAGCAATTTTGTCTACTCTGGTCTGGTGGCGGCCACCTTCAAACTCAGTTTGCAGAAATGCTCTTACCATTTCTTTCGCTACATCTTCTGAAACAAAACGTGCCGGAATGCATAAAACGTTGGCATTGTTGTGCTGTCTTGCCAGTTCAGCCAGGTCTACCTGCCAGCAAAGTGCGGCACGTATCTCCTGGTACTTATTAGCGGTAATCGCTACGCCATTGCCGCTACCGCAGATCAGGATGCCAAAATCCACCTCTTTGTTTACCACGGCTTTTGCCAGTGGGTGCACGTGGTCCGGGTAATCTACGGATGCCTCTGAGTCAGGGCCGAAGTCCCGGATCTGATGGCCCAGCCCTGCCAGCACCTCTTTCAGCATGGCTTTGTAAGTATAACCGGCGTGGTCGCCTCCGATTGCAATAGTAAGTGCCATTAGTTTGTATTTTGTTCGTTAAGTCGCTTCAGGTCTTTTTTACGAATATTGTGCGATATCTGTATACTTACTTCATAGAGCAACATCAGCGGCATAGATATAAGTATCTGGCTTATCACATCCGGCGGTGTAATAATGGCACCAACCACTAAAATGATAATCAGCGCGTGGCGACGGTACAGCTTCATTGTCTCCGGCGATACCAGCCCTGCTTTTGTCAGGAAAAACACGATCACCGGCATCTCAAACATAAACGCACAGGCCAGGCAGAGCGTGGTTAGCGTGGAGATGTAAGACGAAAGGTCGAACTCGTTGATGATGGTGGGGTCTACCTGGTAGCCTGCCAGGAAGTTGATCGAAATTGGCGAAACGATATAATAGCCAAACAGCAAGCCCATCAAAAACAGGATAGACACAAAGAATACTGCTCCCTCCGAGTTTTTACGCTCCTGCGGGTAGAGGCCCGGCTTCACAAAACGCCAGATCTCCCAGAAGGCATACGGAAACGCGCAGGCCAGGCCCAGGATAACCGACACCAGCAGGTGCATGGCAAACTGCCCGCTCATCTGCCGGCTCTGTATCGTAAAGCCCATTTCTGTAAAGCACAGGGCATCGGTCCCGAAATACTGCCCTACCTCGCACATCACCCGATAGCTCCAGAAGTCGGTGCGCGACGGAGCCAGAATGATGTCATGAAACACAAAGCTCTTCGCCAGAAAAGCTATGGTCGCAAAAACAAAAATAGAAGCGCCTGCTCTTATCAGGTGCCACCGCAATTCCTCCAGATGGTCTACAAAAGACAGTTCCTTCGGTTCATCTTCTACATAGGGTTGATCCATTAAAAGCGGCTCCTTTTATACTTAATTTTAGTAAGCAAACAGCGGATACTCCTGCATCCACTTATTAATATCGGTACGTACTGCACCAATTTTGCTGTCGTTATCGTGGTTGGTAAGCACGGCATCCATGTACTCCACAATACGGCTCATGTCATCTTCTTTCAGGCCGCGTGTTGTAATGGCTGCTGTACCTACGCGCATACCCGAGGTAACGAACGGCGATTTATCATCAAACGGCACCATGTTTTTATTGATGGTGATATCAGCCTTAACCAGTGTGTTTTCTGCCAGCTTGCCTGTGATGCCTTTCGAGCGCAGGTCAATCAGCATCATGTGGTTGTCTGTGCCACCTGAAATGATGTTATAGCCACGGGCTACAAAAGCCTTGGCCATGGCCTGTGCATTGGCCTGCACCTGCTTTACATAACCCAGGTAATCATCAGAAAGTGCCTCGAAGTATGCAATGGCCTTTGCTGCGATCACGTGCTCCAGCGGGCCACCCTGCGTACCCGGGAATACAGCGCCATCCAGCAAAGACGACATCATACGCGTTTCGCCTTTCGGTGTTTTCAGGCCAAACGGGTTTTCGAAGTCTTTGCCCAGCATGATCATACCGCCACGTGGGCCACGCAGTGTTTTGTGGGTAGTGGTCGTTACGATATGGCAATGCTCAAACGGGTTGTTCAGTAAACCGCGGGCAATCAGGCCGGACGGGTGGGAGATATCTGCCAGCAGCAGGGCACCTACTTCGTCGGCAGCTGCGCGCAGTTTCTTGTAATCCCAGTCGCGGCTATAGGCGGAGGCTCCGCAGATGATTAATTTCGGTTGCTCGCGGCGTGCGGTTTCTACTACTTTATCAAAATCAATCAGGCCGGTTTCCTGCTCTACACCGTAAAACGACGGGTTATACAGTTTACCAGAGAAGTTTACAGGGGAGCCGTGCGTTAAGTGGCCGCCATGCGACAGGTCGAAGCCCAGGATTTTATCTCCCGGCTGCAGCACTGCCAGCATTACCGCTGCGTTGGCCTGTGCGCCAGAGTGCGGCTGCACGTTTACCCATTCTACACCAAAAAGCTCTTTTGCACGATCAATGGCCAGCTGCTCTGACTGGTCTACTATTTCGCAACCGCCATAATAGCGCTTGCCCGGCAGGCCTTCGGCATACTTGTTTGTCATCACGCAGCCCATGGCCTGCATCACCTGCTCCGATACAAAGTTTTCGGAGGCGATCAGTTCGAGGCCGTGCGTCTGGCGTGTTTTCTCTTTTGCGATTAAGTCAAATATGGCTGTATCTTTTTGCATCAGTAGGTTGGTTTTGTGAGCTATCAAAATTAAAGCTTGCTCCCGAATAAACCAATGTTTCAGAAGTTTATATACGTGGTGCAGGCGGCACTCAGATTTACCTGCGCCTATACTTTGTTTAAAGACGCTAGTTTTCAGGCAGGTAATGTATAACAGCACTGCTTTGCAGGCACCAATAGGCGGCCACTGCTGCACAATTATGGCTTCTGTCTTTTTTAGCTGCTGCCTGCTTTAGAGCGCGTTACCTGCCGTACGGCCTACGCTGCCGGCTGGTTTTAAGGTTAGCGCCGTAAGGGCGCTGTATAAGTACTGCACATAAAAAAAGCGGCCCGATGCTTTTGCACCGGGCCGCTTTATACTTGTTCTTTCTGTACTTACTGCTTTACAACTTTCACCTGGCGAACGTTGCCGTTCTGCTCCACTGTAAGTATGTATAAGCCGCTGTTCAGTTTATCGTATACAGGCAGCTGCACATCGTTCTGGCCCTGCTTCAGGTTTTCCTTCTTCTCGTATACTTGCTTGCCCGACAGGTCGTGCAGGATTAAGGTTGCCTCGCCTGCTTCCGCTACTGTTAAGAACACTTTAGAGTTGAAGTTGATCGGGTTAGGCGATACCAGCACCTGCATAGTGGTTGTGCGGGCTTTTACAGTGGCCGCCACTACTTTGCTGTAGGCTTCAGTACCATCCAGGTCTACTTGTCTTAAGCGGTAGTAGCGTGTGCCAACTGCTGCATTGTGTACGAACTCATAATTAATGGTTGAGCTGCTGTTGGTAACCTTGCTCTTCACTTCTCCTACCTTCACAAAGTTGCCGTTCTCGCTGTCAGATATCTGTACCTCGAAATGTGAGTTGTTTTTCTCTGAAGCTGTTTTCCAGTGAAGTAATACACCTTCATTTACAACATCTGCAGTAAAGGCCATCAGTTCTACCGGAAGCGCAACTGCGTTACCTGAAAGAGGTATAGCCTCTGAGTCTCCTTCAGTAGTGTGATTGAGGTTACCGCTGTGAGCTCCACTTGTTCTAGGGAAGTATCTCACAAAAACAGTTGTCTCGTCTAGTCTTCCTGTTAACTCATCCGACATTGGGATGACTAAGAATGATTGATAACTATCTTCTGTACCTATTTTCGAAATTTGAAACTCATCTGGTGCTGTAATAAAAACTTCGCCAGCTAAATTAACAGCAGATATAGTATAGGTTTCTGGTTGTGAAGCCACTCCCTGTCCAGTTCCAAACTCAGGAAAGTCATACACAAGTGTCATTTCAGGTCTCAGCACTGTAAAATCTTCCCACATAACAGAGCCTTCGCTTGTAGAGATTCTGATTGAACCACTACCTGCATTTACAGGCACTCTTACCTGCATTTCTGTTCCGTCTGCAGAAATAGATATAACCTCACCTTCTATGCGTGCCTCGTTTACACGATAGTTACTGAACTCTACCAATGTGCCGGCTGTACCACCGTTAAATCTTGTACCGGTAAAAGTAACAATTTGCAAAATTCTGCTTGTGCGCGGCTGCAGGTCTGTTACAGCCAGCACACCAGAAGTACCGCTTACTGTTATTGTCTCGCTATCACCTTCAGTTGTGTGGCTGATAGTGCCGCTGTGCGGACCATTATCAATTGGCAGGTAACGTACATAAATCGTAGTTGGCGCTATATCGCCATCTACCGCATCTAGCATTAGCAGGCTTACATACGAGTTAGCCTCACCCGTGGTAGAGAGCTGGAAATTGTCAGGAGCTGTAATGTTTACATCCTCTCCTTCTGCCAAGTCGTTTGCCGATAAAGTATATGTTTGTGGCGCAGAAGGCACACCTACAGCTGTACTAAATGGCTGCAGGCTACCATCTATGATAATGTCTGGCCTCAGCACTGTAAAGTTGCCAAAAGTTGTGCTGCCATCTGTTGTTGTAAGTATGATACTACCTGAATCAGCATTGGTAGGCACTACCACAGATACAGAAGTTTCACTAGATGCTACAACTACCCCTGCAACACGAGGGTCTCCTATAACAATGTTATTAAATGTAACTACAGGGTCTACATCTCCTACTTTCAATCTTTCACCTGTGATTACGATAGTCTGACCTAGGCGAGCTGGGTTAGGGTTAACTCCAGCGAAAACAGGATCTCTAGATAGTACCGTGAAGCTCTCCGCGCTGGTGGCTGTGCCGCCAAGGGTGGTGATGGCAATGGCTCCGGTGGTGGCTCCCTCAGGAACCTGGATGCGCAGCGTCGTCTCGTCATCCAGGACGTAGGCTGCCTCCGTGCCGTTGATGGTCACGCTCTGAACATCCACGAAGTTCGTGCCCGTCACCGTCACGATGTCGCCTATATAACCTTCAGTTGGAGTGAAGGAAACGATTGTTGGCTCAGGGTAAAGAACAGTGAAGCTCTCCGCGCTGGTGGCTGTGCCGCCAAGGGTGGTGATGGCAATGGCTCCGGTGGTGGCTCCCTCAGGAACCTGGATGCGCAGCGTCGTCTCGTCGTCCAGGACGTAGGCTGCCTCTGTGCCGTTGATGGTCACGCCCTGCACATCCACGAAGTTCGTGCCCGTCACCGTCACGATGTCGCCCACATAGCCCTCGGTTGGGGTGAAGGAAACGATTGTTGGCTCAGGGTAAAGAACTGTGAAGTTTTCCGCGCTGGTGGCTGTGCCGCCAAGGGTGGTGATGGCGATGGCTCCGGTGGTGGCTCCCTCAGGCACCTGGATGCGCAG
>NZ_JBHTLD010000002.1:34600-62785 GCF_042678745.1 Pontibacter rugosus
GTGCCGCCAAGGGTGGTAATAGTTATAGGCCCGGTGGTTGCACCAGTTGGCACCTGAATGCGCAGCGTCGTCTCGTCGTCCAGGATGTAAACTGCCTCCGTGCCGTTGATGGTCACGACCTGCACATCCACGAAGTTCGTGCCCGTCACCGTCACGATGTCGCCCACATAGCCCTCAGCCGGAGTAAAGGAGGTAATTGTAGGAGACAACACTGTAAACGTCTGACTTGAAACCGGGCTTACTCCCGTTGCTGACAGAATGATTGGGCCTGTAGTAGCTCCAGCAGGAACTGTTACTTGTATTTCATTATCGCTTACTATTGTAAAGCCCGGAGCATTTGTTCCATTAAATGTAATTCCTGTAACGTTGCTGAAATTGCTTCCTGTTATTGTAACCACACTACCAACATAACCACTAGTTGGGTTGATAGCTGAGATAGCAGGAGTCAGATAATCACCTGTTCCTGTTAAGTTAATTACATAAGGGTTTTCATCAGTATCGTTACTAGCAATAGAAATGCTAGCTGTTTTTGAACTAAATGAGGTTGGTGCAAAAGTTACGTTAAAAGTAGTTGCTGAGCCAGCTGCTACTGTTGAGGCTGTATTAGTAAGATCGACGGCAAACTCTCCTGCATTGGCACCTGCAATAGCTACCCTTGGATTTCCAGATAAACTAAGGATATCACTTCCTAAGTTCTCTATTGTGAACGTGAGCGTTTTTTTCGTTTTAAGGTTTACACGTCCAAAACCAAACGTGCCATTGTTAACAATATCATTTGTTTGCTTGATATTAATTTCTGGCTGGCCAGCAGTTATACTAATTGCATCAAACAACAGCTGTTCACCATTAGCCGGCCTAGAAGCATATCTAAACCTTACCCTTGTAGCTCCACTACTTAAGTTTGCCGTAACTGGCTTTTGTGTACTTGAGGTAGGACCAACTTGGTCAGCACTGGTTACTGTTTTAACAGTAGTGTAGGTAGCCCCATTATCAGTTGACTGCTCTACAACAAACTCCCCAGAAAAAACACTTGGAGTAAAAATACCTAATGCCCGTAAGTAGAATGATACCGTCTTAGTTGCTCCAGTAGAAACCTGTACTGTAATTCTATCACCTTCTGTATCAAAAAATGCAGAACCACCTGTTGCCGGACCAGTCGGGTTCAAGTTTGTAGTTTTATCTGCCCCTAAGCCTGTTGAAGTGACACCACTCCCTGCTGTAGGGGATGCCCAGGGACCATAATAATCAAAGGGCAGTGTTAATGAAGTCTGCCCATACCCCTGCACCACAAATGCAAAGACAAATAAGAACTGTAAGAGCAGCGACTTGAGTAGCCGAGTCTCTTTAAATTGTGCGTAAAGTTTTGCCATAGCTGTGTTTATAAATTCTTCTTCAGTTCGAAAAGTGTATAGTCCCCCTATAATAATATAGCTACAAATATAAAACAATCTGCTTCAGATCTTGTAAAATTCCGATGAATATTTTAGAATTCAGATGCTTCTGACTTAAAACAGACCTCTTTTGCTACGCAGCAATTGCACAGAATTTTCAATAAATAGGAATTAAAGCGTTAAACATTGATCGTGGCGGGTTAATGGCCATATCCTTTTAGTAGAGGAGCTGCATTGCATCTTTCAATAAGAATTTGCCAGCACTTTTTATTTCTGCAAATAATCTAAGGCCGCATTGGCATTGTACAGAAACTTATACTTCAGAGCTTTTCCATTCTGCTGCACATAAGCAGTACATCCCATGTTACACCATCTAAAGAGGCCGCCTCTAGTATAAAGCATGTATAAAAAGATGTGAAATTGCCCGGAAAAGCACTTACCCACAGCAGGAGCAGCAGCAGGTGTATACTTGCCTCCGGCCCCACACAAGGAGCCATGCTTCTTAAAGTGCCAGCACCTGATACTGCCGCTAACTCTTGCGGGCTACAGGGTAGGGGCGGTCTATGTTGGGCTGTATAAAAAGCTCCTGCGTATCCAGGTCCAGCGCCACCAGGTTGCCAAGTGCCGCATTTTTATAGTATACGCAGCCGGCATCCAGGTTCAGCCGCTGGTTTTTGTGCGCTGCGTCTTTTTTAATGGCATGCAGGGCTGTGGGCGTGTGGCCGTGCAGCAGGCGCTTGTTATCCAGTTCAGCCCAGTCTACCTCATAGCCCCGTATGTTGAGCATGGCATCGCGGTCGGCAAAAATATCTTCCTGCTTAAAATCAAAGCCCGCATGCACCAGAAAGTAGTCGGGCAGCTCGAAGTAGTAAGGGAGGCTGTGCAGAAAGGCCACATACTTATCAGGCAGCTGCTTTACTTTAGCTATATTAAAACTCTGCAGCACCAGCTTTTCTTCGGTTTCGGTCAGGTCCAGGGCTTTGTCGCCTTTTTCAACTGCCTTCAGCAGCATCTGGTCGTGGTTGCCGCGCAGGCAGTGCACCTGGTAGTGCTGTTTGCGCAGGTGCAATATAAAATCTATCACACCCCGGGAGTCGGGGCCTTTGTTTACAAGATCGCCGAGCACGTAGAGCTCATCCGATTTCTGAAGCTTAAGCTTGTCCTGCACCAGTACTTTAAAGGTACGGGCACAGCCATGTATATCTGTAAGGGCGTAGCGGGCCATGTTTTGTTTTAATGCGCAGCTTTAGCGGCTGGCAAATATAAACAGAAATAGCACCCGATATACAGGTGCTATTTCTGTTTGTATGTTAAGAAATGTTAATCTTAATTATACTTGTTGTTGTCGATGCCAGGCTTGTCCAGGTTACGGTTTGGGTTATTTGTCTGCACATTTTCCCCTATTTCGTCTGGCCCATTGGTATACTTCTCCGACAGCTCTTCGTGCTCGGCACGTGTCTGGTTCGGGTCTACTGGCTTTCCGCCTGCCGCTTTGTCCTGTCCGCGTCCTGATGGATTGCCTTGGTTTTCTGAACTGGCTTTCGTATGCTTATATGATGTCATGATTTCCTCCTTTTTTATATTCAACATGCCTGCGCTGTTTAGCACCGGCTCTCTTCTATCATTCGTCTTTTTTATATCAGGTGCCTCTGCCTTCGTCTTCAGAGCGGAAGTTATCCTTTGGCGGAATTCCGTCGTCAGAGAAGTCGTTTACACCGATGGCACTCGGGCCGTTGCCAGCTGTATCGCTGCCGTAGCCTTCTTTGCCGTCGCGGTTACCGAAGCCACCGCGCTGGTGCTCGTTCTTCGGAGGGTTTGCACCCGGTATAATATGCCCGGCGCGCATTTCCTGCTCGCTGGTATCAGGCTCTTCTACACGAATCGGGCGATCATTCGGCCCTTGCCCCTGTAGCTTATTTTTATCTTCTTTATCTTCAGCCATAATGGTATCATTTAAGTGAACGAGGCTTCTTTCATACAAGAGTGCCTCTGGTTGTTTTACTCTTTTAGGCCCGCTTAGGTTTAGCTTTTCATTTTTTACAGGCAGTATTTAGAGCATGTTTAAAACTCACGCTTTGCGCTGCAAAAGCCTGTACAGAAACCTGGCTTCACGCTTTTCTCGCCCCGTAGCGCTGCTATGAAGCTTTAAAACTACTTTGCCAGAATCCTTTCCAGGCAGCTTTCGCTTGCAAAAACGAAAGCAAACGAAGCTTAGGTTGTTACCATCTCGCCACCGTTAATATGCATGATTTCGCCTATGGTAAAGGCTGAGTCTTCGGAAGCCAGGTATACATAAGCCGGTGCCACCTCAGAAGGCTGCCCAGCCCGCTCCAGCAGCGTTTTCTGCCCAAAGGTCTTTACATGTTCTTCATCAAAAGAAGCCGGGATAAGCGGTGTCCAGATCGGGCCGGGTGCCACGCCGTTTACCCGTATTTTTTTATCGGCCACCATTTGGGCCAACGTGCGGGTAAAGGCAAGTATGGCTCCCTTAGTAGACGAGTAATCCAGCAGTAGTTTGTTGCCGTGGTAGGCGGTGACAGAGGTGGTGTTGATGATGGTGCTGCCTTCTTTCAGATGGTCGAGGGCGGCTTTCACGAAATAGAACATCCCGAAAATGTTGGTGGCGAAGGTGCGCTTCAGCTGCTCATCCGTTATATCGCGGATATCTTTCTGCTCGTGCTGCTCTCCGGCATTGTTCACCAGTATATCCAGCTTGCCCAGCTCATCCACTGTCTGCTTCACGGCCTTTTTCGCAAAAGCTTCATCGCCTACATCTCCAGCAATAAGAAGGCACTTGCGGCCTTCTTTCTCTACCATTGCCTTGGTAGCCTGTGCGTCTTTGTCTTCGTTCAGGTATACAATTGCCACATCGGCTCCTTCACGGGCATAGTGTACCGCCACTGCCCGGCCAATGCCGCTATCGCCGCCGGTGATCAGGGCAACTTTATCTTTCAGTTTATCGCTGCCTTTGTAGTTGTCCCGGATAATCTCGGGTTCAGGGTTCATTTTATACTCTTTGCCCGGCTGCTCCATCTGCTGTGGAGGAAAAGATTTTGGTTTGTTTTCCATAGTTTTCATAGGTTTATACTTCTATCAAGCAGTGTGCTGATAGTATAAACTATACGCCTGCACTTCTGCGGTGTTGCTTAGGCTGGCATTGCAGGAGTGCCTAAAATTAATCGTTATGTGGCAGGAAGAAGACAATAAACTCACATGCAGCCTCACGTTTAAGGACTTTAAACAGGCGCTGCAATTTATGAACGCCGTAGGAGAGGTGGCAGAAGAAATGAACCATCACCCCTGGTGGAGCAACGTGTATAACAAGGTAGAGATAGAGCTGACAACCCACGATGCCGGCAACACCGTAACCGAGCTGGACCATGCGCTGGCAAAGCGGATTGAGGAGATTTATAGGTTCAATGTTGAATGATTGACTTTTGAATAACTGAATTTTCAATTTTGATTAATTGCATATAGCGTTAGCCTATCCTTAAAGACCTTGCAGCGTGCGCAGCTCCTGCGAGCGTCTGGTGTGGCTAGGCTCTTGCTTCAGAGCATCCTTAAAAGAACAATATAATTGCTGATTTGACGGCATTTCCCTTAGCCGTGCCTTTTAAGGCGGAAAGTCTGTACCTGTGTTTGCTCAAGTAGAAGCGCTGTAGTGATTGTCACTCCATTGAACCAACCCCTGCCCATCCGAGGCTACGATCAGACACATCTTCTGATGCTTCAAGCTGAAAACCGAAGTATGGCTGTTACTGCTTTGTAGCTACTGTACTTCAACCATTCCTAATCCCAGGGCCGTTTCGTTCTATTTTTTTGTCATCCTGAAAAGATCCTGGCAGCTCGTAGTGTAGGCTTAACCTCCCTTCTACCAAGTTTCTTTACAGAATGACAGTAGACGTTAACCTTCCATTCTCAGAATGAAACAGCCCTGCCCAAGGCGGGGAACCTGTAACTGCTTATGCAGAAGCACGTGTTTCATGGTGGCTGCTATCGCGCGGACAGGTCGCGACCTGTCCCTACAAAAAATGACTGAAGCTCCGTTAGCCTTAGCTGTTTGAATGTTTCCAGTGCTTGGGTGCTCATCTTGTAGAGAAAAGCAAACTACCGCAAGATTTCATCTTGTGGTTGAAATGGTGAAAGCTTTCAGCTTTCGTAACAGATGTTGAGGCTTGCATACCTACACAGTTAAAAACGCGCCCCATGAAAAGCTCCAGGTTGCAAAATGAAGCAGTAGTGTATTTTTCCCTACAGGATTAGCTCCCGAGAAAGGTAGTTGCGACTACTGCTATCAAGTATAAATTTTGTGGCTGACGATATCCAACCACCCCTAGCCCCTCCTTTTCTAAGGCGGGGAACCTGTAGCTGCTTATGTAGCTGCACGTGTTTCATGGTGGCTGCTATCGCGCGGACAGGTCGCGACCTGTCCCTACAAAAGGTTCTGTACTTATAAGAAGCTGTAGCAGTCAGTGGCTATCTGAGTGTTTCCAGTCCTTGGGTGGGGGTAGGGGCCCTCGAAACGAGCGCCTTGTAATTGATGCGGTGCCCGAAGGGCAGCCTACAGCGAAGCGGTGGCAGCTTCAATTGCACAGCGCGATGCCCTTATCGAGGGCCCCTACCCCCAGGACGAGCCCTCGCGGGCTTGAGTGCTCCAAATGAATAGGTGAAACGTTTGGTATATGGGAGCTGGAGGATGGACGGAAGCTAGAAAGGATAGCTTGTTCGAAGAAGCAGAAACAGAGGCAATGGAAGTACGGCCAGAGCTGTACAGGTATGGCTCTGTGAGCCAGTAGAGCTGGAAGCTCTACACCATAGTAGGCACTAGCTGCAAGCTAGCACCAGCAGCTTAACAAGTATAACTAGCTGTATCAAGTGCAGCCAATGCTTATGCAAGTATGGCTTTGCAAGCCAGTTGAGTTAAAACTCAACACCATTGTAGGACACGAGTTGAAAACTCGCGCCAGCGGAGGGGCCAACAAAGGGAGGCAAGCAGTGGCAATGAAGGTATAGCTTAGGCAATTTAAGACACAAGCGGACGCTCGCGCCAGCGGCTCAGGCCCTAGTAATTGCAGCTGCTGACACTACAGCAGGAGGTTGAGCGTGTGTTGACGCCTTCTTGTACTTACCCACTCCTTTAAAACAAGCTCTTCACACGCTCAAAATCCAATAATTTAGTTATTCAAAACGAACCCTCTCCCTCAGAACTCAAAATATCTTATCTTTGGCTTATGCAGGAACAGGAAAAGACGAGCTTATACTTGGTACCGACCCCTATCGGCAACCTGGAGGATATTACGTTGCGTGCCATACGGGTGCTGAAAGAGGTAGATGTTATACTTGCAGAAGATACCCGCACCAGCGGCAAACTGCTAAACCACCTGGGCATCGAAAAACGGATGCACAGCCACCACCTCCACAACGAGCACAAAGCCACTGGCCATCTGGTGGACAGGCTGAAAGCAGGCGAGATAATGGCCCTGATCTCAGATGCGGGGACACCCGGCATTTCTGACCCCGGTTTTTACCTGGTGCGCGAGTGCCTCAAAAACGACATTAAAGTAGAGTGCCTGCCCGGTGCTACTGCCTTTGTGCCTGCACTTGTTAAATCTGGCTTCAGCACCGATCGCTTTACGTTTGAGGGTTTTCTGCCCGTAAAGAAAGGCCGCCAGACACGCCTGCAAAGTTTGGCAGAAGAGGAGCGCACCATGATTTTCTACGAATCGCCGCACCGCCTGATCAAGACCCTGACACAGTTTGCCGAGTATTTTGGGGGCGAACGGCAGGCATCTGTTTCACGTGAAATCTCTAAAATGTTTGAAGAAACGCTTAACGGAACCCTCACCGAACTGATCCAGTTGTTCAATAACAAAGCCATCAAAGGTGAATTTGTGCTGGTGGTTTCGGGCGCTACAAAGCCTGGCAAAAACGCTTCTGAGAAAGAATAACATGAAAACGTACTTACAAAAATTAACAGTGGCGCTGTTGTTCTGCCTGGCTACCTTGCCAGCCTGGGCGCAGTTTGATGGCTATCAGCTCTCGCCACAAGCCAAGATCAGCCTGATAACCTGCTCCAGCGGCGAGGATCTTTATGCCGTTTTCGGGCACAGTGCAGTGCGGGTTAATGACCCTGTATCCGGCCTGGACGTGATTTTTAACTACGGCACCTTCGATTTTAACGAGCCGAACTTCTATCTTAAATTTGCCCGTGGCAAGCTTAACTATAAACTGTCGGCGGCACAATTCCAGGACTTTGTCTACAGCTACGTGCAGGATAACCGCTCGGTGTACGAGCAGGAACTGAACCTAAACCCGGCGCAAAAGCAGCAGTACTGGGATTTCCTGACGAACAACTATCTGCCGGAAAACCGCTTTTACCTCTACGACTTTTTCTTTGATAACTGCGCCACCCGCATCCGCGATGGCCTGGAGGCTGCGCTGCCCAACCAGATTTCCTTTAATATCAGCAGTTTTGATGAAGACTACAGCTTCCGTAACCTGATCGATTTATACTTGCCGCCGCAGCCCTGGGGTGATTTTGGAATAGACCTGGCCCTTGGTGCACGCATAGACCAGGAGGCAACGCCTTACCAGTATATGTTTCTGCCAGACTACCTGGCCAAAGGCTTTGCCAACGCCACCATTGCTCAGGACGGCATGGCTGCCCCGCTTACACTGGAGCGCCATACAATATTTGAGCGGGAGCCGGTTCCTTTTGCCTCTGGTCTGCTTACTCCTATGGTCTTGTTCTGGGCCTTCTTCTTTGTTGTGGCTGCCTTAACTGTTTTAGATGCTGTAAAGAACCGTCGTAGCCGTGTGTTTGATATGGTCTTTTTCTTTATACTTGGTCTTTTAGGCATTGTGGTGCTCCTCCTCTGGACTGCTACAGACCACCAGGCCACAGCTTACAACTTTAACCTGCTTTGGGCTATACCAACCCATGTGGTTGTCGCGTTTTACCTGGGCAGCCATGTGCTGCGCGAGTGGGTACGCAAGTATGTGCTGTTTACAGCCGCACTTGCTGTTATTGTGCTGCTCGGCTGGCCGTTCTGGCCACAAACGTATCATGCTGCTTTTCTGCCTATCGTACTCTCCATAGCCCTTCGGGCCGCTTATGCCGTATGGTTCTCTAAAAAGACAGCAACCCTTGTACAACCTAAAAGTGTAGCCACTAGCTTATGAATTTAGAACAACTTGCACAGCAGCTAAACATACTTTGCCGCCAAACCGGCGCTTTCATCAAACAGGAAGGCCAAACCTTCGACCGTTCTAAAATAGAAAAAAAGGGCTTCAACGATTTAGTATCTTATGTAGATAAGGAGGCGGAGAAGCAATTGGTAGAAGGGCTGCGCAACTTGTTGCCGGAGGCAGGATTTATCACAGAAGAGGGCACTGCCACTACAAAGGGAGAGCGTTACAACTGGGTAATTGACCCGCTTGACGGCACCACCAATTTTACGCATAGCCTGCCCGTGTATTGTGTGAGTGTTGGTCTGCTGGACGGAGACAAGGTAGTGCTCGGCACTGTGTACGATCCTAGCCGCGACGAGTGCTTTTGGGCCTACCAGGATGGCGGTGCTTACTTAAACGATACCCGCATCCATGTGTCAGACGCTCCGGCACTGAAAGATGGTTTGATTGCCACTGGATTCCCATACTTTGATTTTGGCCTGACAGAGCAGTACCTGCAGGTATTGGGCTCTTTTATGGCTAAGTCGCATGGCATCCGCCGCATGGGCTCAGCCGCCATCGACCTGGTGTATGTGGCCTGTGGCCGCTTTGAGGGATTTTTTGAGTATAACCTGAACCCCTGGGATGTGGCCGGAGGAGCCATTATTGTGCAGGAGGCGGGTGGTAAGCTGAGCAAGTTTACCGAAGAAGGCGACTATGTTTTTGGCCGTGAGATTATAGCCAGCAATGGCCATGTACACCACGAAATGCAGGAAACGATCGCCGAATTCTGGAAAAAGGGCATGGCTTAAACTTTTTATACCTGACGCGGGTTTTTAAAGTATGATACAGCAACTCATCATTCTGCTTATATTTCTGGTAGCAGTAGCTTATATGGGCCGCATGCTCTACCGTAGCTTTGCAGCTAGCAGCGGCTGCGCCAAAGGCTGCGGTTCCTGTGGCTCCATTGATTTTAATAAAATTCAGAAAGAGCTGGAAAAGAAGAATGCCAGTGCTTAAGCAGGGCAGCTAGCATAAATAACACAGAAGAGAAGCCCTACGCTGCGGCAAGCTTTTTAGTATGGTATTCCCAGTTACTCTTTACTCCTGGCTGGTTTTCTATTTTTAGGCTACACGCCTCTCTATCCACTAAAAATTAAAGAGGTTTGTATCTAAACTCAGTTTTTGCGTATAGAATTATACTAAAATTCGAAACTTAAAAAACGAGAGTTATGCAAGATAAAATAGAAGAAAGATCTTTGGTAAACGTACTTAACCGCCTTCATAAAGATGGTTATAAAACTGATTTCCAGGTATCGGAAGCTGGCGGGTTGTGTACAATGGGTGGAACAGAGGAGTTTAAGCCTGACCAGGTGCGTATTATAGATCATTATCGTTTTGAAGGCGAAAGTAACCCGGATGATATGTCTATCTTATATGTAATTGAAACGCAGTCTGGCCTGAAAGGAACCCTCTCAAATTCTTACGGTCCGTATGCGGATGAAAATGTAGATACCTTTCTAAAGCAGGTAGAAGACTTAGGTAAGAACCTGGATAAAAAAGACAAGTAAGCGCTTGTTTAAAACTCATCCTTTGCGTTGCAAAGCCTGCAAAAGAACTTGGTTTCGCGCTTTACTCGCCCATAGCCCTGCTATGAAGCCTTAAAAACTGCTTTACCAAAACCCTTTACATGCAGCTTTCGCTTGCAAAAACGAAACGCAAACACTCCCTAAAACAGAAAAGGCCGGTTTAGCACCGGCCTTTTCTGTTTTAGCAACGTAATGTTTACCCATTCTGGCCTTCGCCATCCTGGCGCCGGCCGTTTTTTATGGAAGCAGTTATTGTTTCTATTTCTTCGCTTAACTTTTCGCCTCCTTTTATACCAAAGTCCAGTGTGCGGATTGGGAATGGAATCATGATATCGTTTGCATCGAAGGCTTTCTTGATACGGATGATGGCATCGCTCTTGGCACCAACATAATCTACCTGCCTGTTATACGTTATCCAGAAACGGGCTTTAAAGTTGATCGAGCTATCGCCGAAGGCATCATACATTACTTCGATGTCACGGGTCTTGATGCGGTTCTTCACTTCCTGTAATGCTTCAATCACCACCTGCTGCACCTGCTCCAGGTCCTCTCCGTAGGATACGCCTACCTCCAGGTCTACACGGCGGGTGCCCCGTACTGAAAAGTTCGTAACGGGGTTTTCGAATACCATCTTATTTGGCAGCCACACCAGCTCTCCGGTTACCTGCCGGATATCAATCGTGCGCAGGGTAATGCGCTCAATCACACCCGTATAGTCGTTGGTTTCAATCATATCGCCCACTCTGAATGGCTTCTGCACGGCAATTATTACCCCTGATATAAAGTTGGCGGCAATATCCTGAAAGGCAAAACCTAAAGCCAAACCTAATATACCCACACCTGCCAGCAACGATACAACCAGCTTATCAAGGCCCAGTACATTCAGGGCCAGGAAGAAGCCAACGCCCACCATGGCAATGTAGAGCAGGGTAAGAATCAGGTTGTTTACTGATGCACTGTGCGAGAACCGGCCTATAAATTTTTCAAGCCAGTTTCTTAAGAAGCCTGCCACATAAAAAGTGGCAATCAGTATCAAAAGCGCCACCAGCAGGTTTGGCAGCAGCAGCACAGCCTGGTCGCCCCAGTTTTCCAGCTTCCCCCACAGTAGCTCTACCGTATCGTTAAGTTCTTTCATATTGCTTGTCAGGTTGATTCAGTTAGTTATTTGTTAGGCCCATACTTTGGTACCTTCCGTACAGTTGCGGCACATCTCTACTTCGCTGCGGGAGCGCAGCAGCGTTTGCCTGAAGTTAGTATACTTAGCGCCGCGCCATACCTGTGCAAAGCTTTGCTGCTGCAGGTCTCCCTGCCTGTACTCGGCATCTTTATCAAAGCAGCACGGCACCACCAGCCCATCCCATGTTATTACGCAGGAGTGCCACATTTTCCAGCAATGATTCAGCAGCTTGTTTTTCACGCTATAGCTGCCATCGCCGTTGTTTTGGTACCTGGAGTAATAATCAATGGTAGGAATCAGCGGAGAGCCTTGTGCATAATCATAGATTTGCGCTGTTTTGAAAACCACTTCATCTACACCCAGCTCTTTCGCCAAGTCTTTTACGTCATCCAGCTGATGCTCGTTAGGCCGCACCACCAGAAACTGAAACATGATGTGTGGGGTACTTGATTTTAACTCCTTTTTCCACTTTACCACGTTGCGTGTACCCTCCAGCACTTTATCTAGCTTGCCGCCCACACGGTAAGCAGCGTATGTCTCCTGGGTTGTTCCGTCTATAGATACGATCAGGCGGTCCAGGCCGGATTCCACGGTTTTACGAGCCATCTCATCGTTCAGGAAATGGGCGTTGGTGGAGGTAGCGGTATAGATTCCCTTGTCTGAGGCATACTTAACCAGCTCCAGAAAGCTCTTGTGCAAGTATGGCTCTCCCTGAAAATAAAAGATCAGGTACATCAGCCGCCGGTGCAACTGATCGATGGTACTCTTGAAAAGCTCGTTTTCCAGCATGCCTGTGGGGCGGGAGAAGGAGCGGAGGCCGCTTGGGCACTCCGGGCAACGCAGGTTACAGGAAGTAGTTGGCTCCAGCGAAATACTGAGCGGAAGGCCCCAATGCCTGGCCTTGCCTGTTAGTTTGGAGTAGACATAGCTGCTCACCACCTGCAGCGCATTAAGCGCACGCAATGGCGTTAGCTTCGATAAAAAGTTAAGCCCATCAGCCAGTTGAATTGCCATGTAAAAAATAAAAAGCTAAGGAAGCAACAAGGCGTTATTTGCTGCAAAATAAAAGGGTAGCCACTACGGCTACCCCACTAAGGTATGCTTTCTGGCGTTAAAGGCCAAAATACCGTTATGTTAGTATCTGAAAAGCGCTTTCACGCTTACATCGTTCGTGCCCATTTCTGAGGCTTCGCCATTGTTGCTTACAAATACTCGTCCTCCCTGCGACAGCGTTTTTACCGCTGCCAGGTTCACAAGATCAAAGTCGCCGCGGCGGTATTCCGGATGCACCTCAGCTGACGCGTTGATGGCATCATACGTACCCCAAACCGGCTTGCCTGGCTTAATGAACAGCGTATCGATTCGGCCGTGCATGGACTCTGCTGCCACTGTGGCGACATCCTCAGAAGTAGTACCAGTTCCGGCTACGTTGTTGTAACGCTCCATGGCATCTTTCTCGCTCTGCTCCATTACCGGCTTAATTACAGCCAGCCCCTTTTCGTGCAGTTCTCTGCTATCAACCGCACCTGAGTTTTCGTTTACGTTAACGTTTTCGGCAACTATGTTTTTATACTTGCTGTGTGCCCTGTAAATGGCGCAGTAGTGGTCTACACCAGCCAATACCAGTGGCTCCTGTGCATCGTGCAGTATCTCCTGCAGGCCGTTTGATACCTCCTGCAAGAACTCACGTACTCGCCCATGCTCATAGTCACTTTTGTTTGTGCCTGCTTGTGCCGTGTTTATAAAGGAGCCATTAATGGTTGCTCTACTGTTCTGAAAGTCCTGATCTTTGCCTCTTACCTCAGGCTCCAGCGCCTCTTCTATAGATTCCGGAATCATGGAACTCACATCAATTTCCTTGATATTATCGATGGTTGCTTCGTAAAACGTAATCTTCTCGCGGAACAGGTGCAATAAAAAGAAGCGGCCGTTCTGGCTAAGAATAGGCAGGATAGGAGTAAAGTAGAACTGGTTCAGCACATATACCTCTGTCGGCATCTTTACCGGTAAGTTATAATGGATAGAAAAGCCCTTGGTGATAAATACAGCCAAGCCATCGCTCTGATGCCTCCAGAAGTTATTGTCGTGCAGCAGCTCTTCAGCCGGCTTGATATATTCTTCTATCTCAGCCTGTGGCACATCATGCGCCTCCAGTAGCTCTTTTGCCTTTTTAACCTGATTTTTGAACATGGTGCTGTCCACGCCATTCAAGGTTTGCTGGCCAGCACGGTGAGTAGGTAAATAAAACGAGATGCATAGGGCATTCGTGTTATTTTGCACATTGATCAGTTTCTCAATGTCTTGTTTATTTATTAATGCCATAGAGTTATCTGTTATAAGTTATGTTTTCAACTTTAGCTATTGCGCCTGCTTCAGGGCACATAGTATAGCATTTAAGTACGCAGCAAAACAAACAACGGTTATTAGAGTGACCTATATCGATCGTTGTTTGAGGCCTGCAAGGGTGATGAATTTATACGATGCTGGTTATTCTCCGCTGCCTTTTTTGTAGCTCTGGCTTAGGCCATGCAGGTGAACCCACCCCTAACCCCTCCGAGGAGGGGAATATCGGCTGTTGCTGTTTCACAAGTATAGGTTTCATGGCAGCCATTATCGCGCGGACAGGTTGCGGGCTGTCTCTACAGCCGCTGTTGAAGCTCCGTCAGCAGTGGCTATTTGAATGTTTCCAGTCCTTGGGTTGAGCGCCTCGAGAGGTTCCGGTGACGAGCGACAGCGAGGCAGCCGTAGCGCAGCGAAGGCAGGAAGCGAAAGCAGCGCGATGCCCGAGGACGAGCCCTCGCTTATATAGGGCCCCTACCCCAGCCGTGAGCGCTCCAAAGCCAAAGGTGAAACGATGGGTATTTGCGAGCTGGAGGATGAACGGAAGCTAGAAAGGATAGCTTGGCAGAAGATGCAGCAAGCAGAGGCTAAGTAAACATAAGCTGCGGCTAACATAGTCAGTCAACGGGGCAAAGGCTAAGGAAGTATAGCCGCCGTTAATCAGGCATGGCTTTTCAAGCCAGTTGAGCTACAAGCTCAACATCATTTTAAGACACGAGTTGGAAACTCGCGCCAGCGGGGGGCTAGGGGCAGTGTGGTGGTATGTTATGGCACAAGCCGGATTATAGATAAGTTCAGCACATAAGGTGATTGCGCTACTTTAAAGGCGAAGACAGAAGTAAAACCTTGTTAAGTTCTTCAACTAAGCAGCTATGTGCGCAACAGAAACACAAAAGCCCAACACCTTTACGGTATCGGGCTTTTGCAATAGAAGCGTATGTGAACAATAGACTATTTTGCGGATGCTTGTCGTGTTTGCAGGTGGCCTGCTAAATCATTTGCTGCTTCACGATCATTAGGGTGGCGGGCCTTCTGCGAAATAAAGCGCCCTTCTGCGTCTACCAGAAAATAGGCAGGCATATCCTCCAGTTTATAATTTGCTATCAGTTCTTCCTGCTGCGTGATGCTAACAAAGGCCTGTTCGCCCTGAAGGTCTTTACCCTGTGCTGATTTGCGCCACTTTTGCTCGTTGTCACTTATAAACACATTCAGGAACACGATTTTCTGGCCTTTGAATTTAACTGCTAACTGCTCCAGGTGCGGCTGCTCTACATAACACAGGCTACAATCACTGCGCCAAAAGCTAAGGTATACCAGCTGCCCTTTAAAGCTGCTCAACGAAACTGTATCGCCAGCCAGGTTTTTATACTTAAAGTCCGGTGCCTCGCTACCAATTGCAAAGGCTTTGTTTGCATCATGCTGCTGCTGCAGGTATGCATTCACAGCTGCATCTTTATTGGTAGTTGTAAAGTCCTGCAGCATCTGCTCTGTATATTGCAAATGGCCGGATTTAATGGATTGCTTTAGGATATGTGCCTGCGCCAACAGCTTTGCCTGGCCCTGCAATTTCTGCGACACGGTACTGTAAGCTACTTTATAATATGTGGCATCTTTCTCTGTATAACCAGCCTCCTGTGCATAATGAATGCCGTACTCCTGAAGAAAGCGCACAAAAGCGGGGCTAACCAAGTTTGCCGGCCGCTGCATATCCAGCTTATCCAGGTAAGTATAAAAGGCTGGTGATGGCTTGGTGAGAGCTACCTGTAGTATCTGCTGGCGCAAGGGGTGATAACGGAGCTTATCTTTGGCATAACTAAATTCCACTTCGGCCAGCAGAAAGTTTCTAAACGTATCTGAAACCGGGTTTTTACCTGCGTACTTGTCTAGGCTCTTTAGCTGATCGTTGCGGCGGTAGTCCAGGAAAGCAGTAAACTCCTCTTCTTTTAACTTGATGTTGTCTGGCAGCACCTGGTAGTCTTCCTCATCTTCGAAGCGGGTAGTATAGGTGGCAAGATAATTATTCTCGTTGCCTCCTTTGCCTGTATACTTTAATGTGCGGAGAAATTTATCTCCGTTAAAGCTTAGACTAAGTTCATAACCGGGCTCCAGGTAAACCGGTACCAGTTCGTTTCCATGCAGCAGTTCGGCCACCATAGCACCTTGCAGCGGCACTTCTATCCGAAAGGTATTTCCCTGCAGTTCAGCTTGCAGGCTTTTCTCTTCAGGTATAAGCGGGTTAGGACGCATGACCAGCTCCACAACATCTGAAAGTGGCTTTGCTATTTTACCTGTAATTACGGCTTTACCCTGAGCAAAGAGCTGGTTCGTGAGCAGCAGGAGCAGGGCCGGCAGCACGGTTTTGAGTCTTACCATATGGTTAACTTAATCTGTGGCTAAATGATGATACTTCTGCCGCAACCTTTTACTAAAGCTGTTGCTGCAGTTAAGCCTTCAAACAACAGCACGCTATCGTATAATTCCAACGTACTGCTATTTTCTTAAATTTCCCAGCATTGTAGTAAGTATAGCCTTCGTTCTGTACTAATAGGCACCACAGTCTTGCTTGTAAGTATAGGGACGGGATTAACTTTAAGTATGAAAATACCTGTCATTCTATAATAAGCCTGGTAGAAACAAAGAGCCCATCCCCCGGAAGTTAAGCTTTTGCGGCTTGAGGGGGATGGGGCTCTTTATTAACAAGATCCTTCGCTATAAGTAAAGGGACAATAATAGCTTAAAACATACTTCCGCTGTCATTCTGCAAGAATCTTGGTTAAAGGGAGGTTAAATTATTATGGCTTGCCCACAAGATGCTTTCAGGATGACAAAATAGGTTAGCCTGATACTGTCCAACTACTTATGACAAAATAGGCAAAACTTATTTCGTTTGAGTGCTTAGCTTGTATAGTACTGGCTATCAGTCATTACCCAAACAAGCTACTGAACACTTCCTCCAGACGGCCATAGGCATGTATGTTGATAGAGAACTTGCTCAGGTCAACGCCTTTCTTGTTATACTTAGAGATATAAATATCCGTGAAGCCTAATTTCTCAGCTTCTGTTATGCGGTTTTCTACTCGGTTTACAGCACGTACCTCGCCCCCTAGGCCTACCTCTGCGGCAAAGCAGGCAGTGCTTGGTATGGGCATATCCTCAAAAGAAGATAGTATGGAGGCACATATAGCTAAGTCTAAGGCAGGATCTTCTACTTTCAGACCTCCGGCAATGTTCAGGAACACATCCTGCACGCCTAACCGGTAGCCGCCGCGTTTCTCCAGCACCGCCAGCAGCATATTCAGGCGCTTGCCATCAAACCCGGTGCTGGTGCGTTGCGGCGTACCATACGTGGCAGGGCTTACCAAGCTTTGCACCTCAATTAAAAGCGGCCGGTTGCCCTCCAGTGTAGCGCCTATAGATATTCCGCTGAAGGCATCTTCACGCTGTGATATCAGAATTTCTGACGGATTACTTACTTCACGCAGCCCTGTGCCCAGCATCTCATAGATACCCAGTTCTGAGGTAGAGCCAAAACGGTTTTTGGTGGTGCGCAAAATGCGGTAGGTCATGTGGCGGTCGCCCTCAAACTGCAGCACGGTATCTACCATGTGCTCTAAAATCTTCGGACCTGCCAGGTTGCCTTCTTTGGTGATGTGGCCGATCAGAAAAACAGGGGTGCCGCTCTCCTTGGCAAACTTCAGCAGCTCTGCCGTACACTCCCGTACCTGACTCACACTGCCTGCGCCAGCCTCTATAAAAGAGGAGTGGAGCGTCTGGATAGAGTCGATAATCAGCACTTGTGGCCGCACCAGTTCTACCTGCTTAAATATATTTTGTGTGCCTGTTTCTGTTAGTATAAAGCAATCAGAAGTTTGCGCCATAAGCCGCTCGGCACGCATTTTTATCTGCTGCTCGCTTTCCTCCCCACTCACATACAGCACTTTCAGGCCGCTCAGGCTAAGCGCAATCTGGAGCATGAGCGTACTTTTGCCGATGCCGGGTTCACCGCCAATCAGCACCATAGAGCCCGGTACAATGCCGCCGCCCAGCACACGGTTCAGCTCCTGATCCTGCGTAACAATGCGCTGCTGCTCCTGATAACTGATATCAGCGATCGGCTTTGGTTTATTTGATACCTGTGCTGTGCTGCTGCCTACTTTCCAGGCGGTAGTGGGCGTTACTTCTTCGCGCTGCACTACCTCTTCTACATAGGTGTTCCATTCGCCACAGGCCGGGCACTTGCCAATCCATTTAGCTGATTGGGCGCCACAGTTCTGGCAGAAGTAGGATGTCTTTATTTTAGCCATGCGATGTTGTTGTTCGTGTTCTGTTGATCTTCCGGGGCATAAGAGCATGTTTAAAATTCATCCTTTGCGCTGCAAAAGCCTGTAAAAGAACCTGGCTTCACACTTTTTTCGCCCCATAGCGCTGCTATGAAGCTCTAAAACCGCTTTGCCAGAACCCTTTCCATTCAGTTTTCGCATACAAAAATGAAATCTAAACAAGCGCTAAATACCCAGCTACTCAGAACAAATTTAAGAGGCAGAAGGATCAGTTTTCTGTAGATTTTACTAATTGCGCTAGTTTAGCGCAGCACCCTTCCTGCAAAGTATAAATGTACAACTTTCCGGCAGATGGACCTGCACTTTCCAGTACCTGCGGCTCTACTTATGTGTTGCCGAATTTATCTATATTAGCGGCTCCTAATTTTCTCTGCTACTATCATACCTATGCAAAACAACTTTACAGCTTCCTTTCTTCTGGTGCTGGCCCTTTTGCTTACCTGCACCGCCAAGGCACAGCAAGGTAGGCCAGCCTACTTTGTTACACTGGCAAACGATACTATACACGGTTCTATCAAGAAACATAAGGCCATTACTAATACCATCTACTTTAAAGCTACCGGCAAGAGTTCTTATACCGCTTATAACACAAGCCAGGTAAAATCTTTTACCCTGGAAAACAACCTGCTTTTTGAGCCTGTTACGATTACTCTGAACGAGCAGCAACAGCAAGTCTTTATGCGCGTGCTTGTAGATGGGCCTGTAAAGCTTTACTACAATGAGAATATAAGTGCTACCAGCCAGTATTTTATTCAAAAGCCAGGTGAGCCGCTGGTACACCTCCGGAAAAACTCATTGGATGGTACGTTAAACTACCTGCTGCAAGACTGCTCTGAAACGGTAAAACACAGCGCTTATAAGTATACTACCACAGCCCTGGCCGCCAATATAGATGCATATAATAAATGCATCTATCCAGCAGAAGCAAGTAATAAGTTGCTGGCACATGCCAGACTTGAGTACCAGGCAGGGATGAGGGCAGGAACCCGAATCGGATCTTTTAGCTATACAGGCAGGCATATTGAAAGCAATATTCCGCATACACAAAACCAACGCAAGGCTGACTTTGTAGCCGCTGGTTTTGTTAACGTTTCCACCACCACTACAAATTTCGCCCTGCAGGCAGAGCTTCTCTTTAAACGGTTCAGCGGTTCGCAGCACATTACCGGCATAAGCAGCAACCTTTTCGACTATACCTTCGACAGTAAAATAGATTTCACTTTTTTGCAGCTGCCTCTTCTTTTGCGGTACGATGTAACGACCAACAGCAACTGGAGGCCCTACTTGGTAGCCGGCTCCAGTTATAGCTATGTTCTTAACTCAAGCTTTGATAACAGCATCACTTACCAGGATAAATATGTAACGTATTCATACGCGTCAGATGATCAGCTGACCGGGAAATTAAACGGATATGCAGCAGGCATAGGTGTAGAATACCTGACTTTAAAGAAGGCTTCGTTTGTGTTTGATGCACGCTACGACACTAACACACTTCGCGGGAGAGGCGTGTTTGACGAGAAAGGCAAAGGAAGAAAATTTTATATATCCAGCCTGCTTTTTACGCTAGGTGCAGCTTTCTAGGGCTGTGCAAGGCACCAGCTATACTTGCTCCAGCTGCTCTGCTGCTGGTTTCAAGCTAAAGTAAACCCTGAAGGTGGTGCCTTTGCCGAGTTCGCTCTCTACCTCAATTTTGCCATCATTGTTCTCAATAATGCGCTTTACAATGTATAGCCCGATACCTGTGCCCTCTACGTGCGTGTGCAAGCGCTTAAACATGGAGAACAGCTTGTGTTGCTGCTCTTTTTTGATACCCAGCCCGTTGTCCTGCACCTCCAGCACAACATAGTTATCCTCCTGGTATGTACTGATGTGTACTTCCGGCCTGCGCTCCGGCGATTTATACTTGATGGCGTTGCTCACCAGGTTATAAATGATGCTGCGCAGGTTCTTACTGGCATACATGATTTCTTTTACCTGAAAGTCTGTTCTAATAATTGCCCCTGACTCCTGCACTAAGCCTGCAATGTCAGCAGTTACATCTTTTAGCTTCTTTTCGAAAGAAAGGGACTCTACCGTGGTTTTAGACTCTTTCTGTACTTTGGTTATTTCTGCCAGATCTGCAATGGTGCCTTTAAGTTTATTGATGGCGCTTTGCACCATGCCCAGCACCTGCATGTCTTCGGGCTCCAGCTTGCCTTGCAGGATGTCGTGCAGCAGCATTACCAGGCCTTCCATGTTCGCAATCGGAGATTTAAGGTCGTGTGATGCGGTGTACACGAAGTTGTCCAGGTCGTTATTGATGCGCAGTAGCTCTGTATTTTTTATACTTAGCACATCATTCGTATCGCTTAGCTCTTTTCGGGCACTCACCAGCTCTGTAACTTCTACTGCAAACAGCAGCACAGCCTCTACTTCTCCTGCTGCGTCCAGCAGAGGTTGGTAAACCAGGTTAAAATATCCGTGCTCCAACTCTCCATTACCCTGCTTATCGATGGCTGTAGGAATCTCATTGCCTATAAACGCTTCGCCGGTTTCGAATACATTTTCCAGTCGGCTGAAGAAGCCTTCGCCCTCTTCTTCAGAGTGGGCATCGTAAATTGTTTTGCCTACCAATGGCCTGTTGCCATACAACTGGCGATACAGCGGGTTAGCCAATACATATTTATGATCTGAGGCACGTACCAGCCCTACCACCGCTGGCACCTCCAGAAACAGTTTTTGCAATAGCTCAGCATTCTGCTTTACCTTCGATTCTGCTTCTTTGATTTCAGTTATATCAATAACAGAACTTATAAAGCCTAAAAACTCTCCTGCTGTACCAAAGCGAGGTGTGTTAGTAGCCACCACAGAGCGGTAAACTCCGTCAAACCTGCGCATTCTAAGCTCCGCCCTAAACGAGGACAAGGTTGCAGTCGCTTTCTCAAACTCCGCCTCAATGCCTTTTATATCATCAGGATGCACCACCTCTGTCCAGCTTAAGTTTATGGTATCTTCAAAGCTGATCCCGGTAAAGTCGATCCACTGTTTGTTCACGTACATAAAGTTCCTGCTATCATCCATTACTTTGATGATAACCGGAGCGCTATCAGCCATGGTACGGAAGCGGGCTTCACTTTCTATAATGGCCTCCCGCGCCTGCTTTTCGTCACTGATATCGCGCACTTCTATAATCGCGTAGCTATCGCTGCCACTCTCCACAATGGGCTGAACAGCACAGGACACATAAAAAAAGCTGCCATCTTTGCGCACAAACACATCTTCATAAGCACGCATCGGCTCTATTATGGCTAAAGCATTACGGATAGGACAGCCTTCTGCCGGAAAAGGAGAGCCATCCATGTGCTTGTAGTGCACCATGTCGTGCAGCGTTTTTTCCTGCATCTCTTCAAACGTGAAACCCGTCATTTGTTCTGCAGCAGGGTTCATAAACGTGCAATAGCCTTTCGCATCAATAATAAAAAGAGCGGCGGTGGCATTATCCGTAATTGTCTGCTTCAGGCGGTTAGACCGGCGCACATTAGAAAGCGACCAGATAATGAAGAACATGAGGGCACTGATAATCAGACCTCCTATAAGTATAAAGTATGGCAGTTCAGAATCAGCAGAGACACCAAACCCTGGCTTTGACGTGATGTACACGCGCCAGTTATTGTTGCCAATGGTGAGGGTGTTTAGTTCGTTGTACTCCCTGTTGTGCCTGGTATGATAGTAGAGGGTAGTATCCGTGCTGTAAAGGAGCGACTCTTTGTTAAGGTTAGTGGCATCATATACCTCCACATCCACATCAGTTAGGGAGTCACCCAGTATGGCTGTCATTAAATCGTTGGCTCTAAAAGGACTGTATACAAAGCCCTTTATCAGCCGCTGCCGATCTTTTATAGACTCTGGCTTGGCATTATTTTCATAAATAGGCAGGTAAATCAAAAAGCCTGCCTGTGCGTCTTGGCCTGACTCCTGCACAAGCCTTACTTTCCCTGACATGGCTGGTTGCCTGGTATCACGCGCTATACGCATGGCCGACTGCCGGACAGAATCGCTGTACATATCAAACCCGAATGCCCGTAGATTTATGCCCGCAAAAGGCTCCAGGTAAATAATAGGAGTGTAAAACTCCCGGTTACCAGCCGGATATACACTGTAGTTTTCAAAGCCTTCTTGCCTGATACGCCTTTCGAGCTGCTGCACTTGCTTCCCTCTTACAGCCTTCGCAAAACCAAAACCCTGTAAACCAGGATACTGCTCCTCCAGGTTCAGCGTCTCGTAATACACTTTCCAGTCCTGGCGGGTAATAGTATCAGAAGAGGTAAAAAAAGCTTTACCGCCAATCAGCACCTGAATATAATCACGCATGCGCTTATCGATTGCCTGTGTAATCTGCTCGGCTCTAAAAGCAAACATCTTGGCGCTGCGCTCTTCTGCTTTCTTTTTTGTTTCGGAATAAACGAATAGGGTAAGCAGAAAAATAAGCAGGAAAGAGAATACCGCAATAAAATAATCTCTTATAAAAGAAGCCAGTTTGGCGAATTTCATGTGTAACAGTTTAATGCCGAAGAAAACCTAACTATTGTTGCCGTGATATAGTTGCATGTGAATTCTGGCATTTGGTTGATGTCTCGTAAAGATAGGAAAAAAGCGCATGCTCACCAATCAAGCGGGAGCGTAGCCTCACTAAATAACCATATTTAACTTATAAACAAACATCTCTATAAACTAGTGTTTATATCTTACTATAGTTATATTTACTTTAGTACCAAGTTCGGCTCCAATTAAAACAAAGTGCTAGATGAGACCAATTCAACAGTGGTTTGACGAGTATGGCCAAAGCCACCAGAACCAGACTAATAAGCTTATCCATTGGATTTGTGTGCCTTTAATTTTCTTCAGCATTATTGGGCTGCTGGCCAGTATCCCAAGCGGCGCCCTGAAAGAGTTGTTTCCGCGGCCTATACAACCTTTTGTGCACTTCGGAACAGTGGTTATACTGCTGGGCCTGCTGTTTTACCTGCGCCTATCGTTTGCTATGTTTCTGGGTATGGCCATTGTATGCACTTTGGTGCTAGGGGCAATTTATGTGGCAGATACAGCTTTCGCTACTCCGCTGTGGCTTATCTGCGTGGTTATATTTGTTTTAGCTTGGATAGGGCAGTTCTACGGGCACAAAGTAGAGGGCAAAAAACCTTCTTTTTTAAAAGATTTACAGTTCCTGATGATCGGCCCGGCCTGGTTACTGGGATTTATCTATCGGAAATTGGGTATACCGTATTAACTTTGCGGCACCAATTCATTCTTTATGCTGGAAATAACTAAAAATCTGCTGATTGCCTTTTTTGCTGTAGCAGTGCTGCTGCCGGTTGTGCGTTATGCGCTTCGCCGCCTATCGCCTGCCCAAAACCTGGAGGTGCTTTCTGCCGAAGAGGTACAGTATATTCAGAAGAAGGAATTTAAGCTTACAATTGCCTATTACTTTTTTGCCTGTGTGCTGGCCGTATTTAGTGCTGGTATGCTGGCACTTATCTCCAGCATCATACACGCCTCTACAGCGCACCTGCATGTGCTTACGCCAAATTTCAGGGCCCTCTTTGCCTCTGGCCTGCTCATAGGCCTTACCTTAGCCGTAATACCCTTGCGCCTGGCACAAAGAGCATTACTGGGCCACGACTATGAACTGTACAAAAACTACTTATCTCATACAGAAGGAAATCGCTCTAACCGGATTTATACTATACTGCTGCTGGTTATGCTGCTGCTGTCGGGTTTAGTAGGTTGGTACTCGCTGCGCTGGCACGTAGCCATAGATGAAGACCAGGTAGAGATTACGAACCTGCTGCTTGAGCAGCGAACATACCAGATGCAGGACATTCAAAGCATCCACTACCTGGGTGGAGAGGGCGAGTATCTGGTAACATTTAAGGACCAGACACACCTGGATATGACTTACCTGAAGCCCGTGCAGTTAGAAATGATTGCCCTGCTTGCAGCGCAATCCGGCAAGCGTGTCATCAGGTAGAGGAGGCTAATGGACTGCCCAGCTATACTTAAAAATTGCCGTGCTGGCAGCAGCAGCTTTTCTTACTATAAACCATACCGCTTACCAAACCAATCTATCTGTATTTCAGCTATATTTGCCCCAATTTTAGAAGAGGCAAAATATGAAGTATAAATTCCTGATACTGACGCTGCTATGGACAGCAGCAGCCATGGCTCAGAAGCAGCCGTTATCAGTAGCCGAGTTAAGTATAAACATACCTGTTTCAATAGAGCAGGCGCTGCCTACAAAGCAGCAGGATGGCGTGTATTACTACGGCTTTCAGCAAGGCGATAAGGTACTGCTAAGTATAGAAACCGAGAAGGCCGGACAGCCGGTAAACCTGGAGGTGCGGGAGTTTGCTTCGGGCTCGATGATATATAAAGCAAGAGATCAGAAAAAAGTTAAGAACCTACAGCTGACGGTACCACAGAAAATGGTGTACCAGTTTATACTTACCTCAGCCACAGAGAAACCCATACCTGCCCGCCTACATCTAAAACGGCAGCCTAACGGTGCAGAAACCCGTCACTTTAACACCAACATTACCTGGAAACAGAGCTCCGACACTACCTGGGCCACCACCACAGATAAAGTTGCCATAAAAGGAGAGCTCATCCCGACTACTTTAATAGACAAGACTTTTCGGGTAGCCTCTAAGGCAAACCTGAACCCTAGCCGGGTGGCTATCCCTTTTAAGTTACCGCCCAACACGGTGCACTGGGTATATTGGGTAGGCGTGGGGCAAGAGTCGGTGGAGGAGCTGAAGAACATGACCAGTATGGCTGCTAAGGGTGCTGCTGGCCTTACCGCAGGCGTAAGCCCTGTAGCCGCTTTTGGCCTTGGCCTTATCCCAAGCCTGCCCCAGGTAAATGCCAGCGGCAACATAGACTATTATTTTATGAGCAAAGCCTCTGCCGATAAGTTTGTAGCTGATGCAGACTCTGATTGGAAGCACTTTGGCTTTGCACAAGGCAGCGGCATTATCTCAGATTATAAAAAGGTGCTGCCATCCGAAACACCCAAAACACCAGATGGCGCCCTATACGCTGTTTTCCGGAACAGCAATACGGTAACCGGCCTTGATATTACACTTAAAGTTGTAGCCTTTGAGCAGGAAAAGAAGTATGTAAACAAGCAGGTGCGCAAGCCTGTTAAAATTGAGCAAACGCTGCTGCCAGTTTTTGGGGAATAGCTTTAGTAGTTATGAGTTTAGAGTTGAAAGTTATGAGATGATCCTGGCTTCAGGATGGCTGTAATTTATGATTTTGGTATAACGCTTAACTCAAGACTCTGAACTCGGCACTCTGAACTCTTTTTCGTAGTTTTGCCACAGACACGTATCCTTTTAACCAATAGATAAAACTATATGCAAGTTCGCGTAGAGAAAGACACGATGGGCCCTATAGAGGTGCCTGCAGACAAATATTGGGGCGCTCAGACACAGCGTTCAAAAGAAAACTTTACCATTGGCGGGCAGCAGATGCCGCAGGAGGTAATCGAAGCCTTTGCTATACTTAAAAAATCGGCTGCACAGGCTAACGCTGAGTTGGGTGTGTTGTCTCAGGATAAAGCTGATATCATCTCTAAAGTATGTGATGAAATTCTGGAAGGTAAGCTGAACGACCAGTTTCCACTAGTGGTATGGCAAACTGGATCGGGCACGCAATCGAACATGAACGTGAACGAGGTGGTAGCAAACCGTGCGCACGTAGTGCTGGGTGGCGACCTGATGGACGAGAAAAAGAAGATCCACCCGAACGATGATGTGAACAAGTCGCAATCGTCTAACGATACCTTCCCGACAGCCATGCACATTGCCGCTTATAAAAAAGTGGTGGAGCATACGCTGCCGATGATCAAAAAGCTGCACGACACGCTGCAAAGCAAGTCGGAGGAGTTTATGGATGTGGTAAAGATTGGGCGTACGCACCTGATGGATGCTACGCCGCTGACACTGGGCCAGGAGCTTTCCGGCTACGTGAAGCAGCTGGAGTATGGTATGAAGGCCTTGAGCAATACGCTTGACCACCTGAAGGACCTTGCACTGGGCGGTTCTGCTGTAGGCACAGGTCTGAACACGCCGGAAGGTTATGCTGAGCTGGTAGCACAAAAGATTTCTCAGTACGCTGGCCATGAGTTCCGCACGGCTCCAAACAAGTTTGAGGCGCTTGCCGCACACGATGCCATGGTAGAAACATCTGGTGCCTTAAAGCAGCTGGCCGTTTCTTTGATGAAAATTGCCAACGACATCCGTTTGCTGGCTTCTGGCCCCCGCTCTGGTATTTCAGAAATCATGATTCCTGAAAACGAACCGGGCTCTTCTATCATGCCGGGCAAGGTTAACCCTACGCAGGCTGAAGCCATGACCATGGTTTGCGCCCAGGTAATTGGTAACGACGTGGCTATCTCAGTAGGTGGTATGAACGGCCACTTCGAACTGAACGTGTTTAAGCCGGTGATGATCTATAACCTGCTGATGAGCGCCCAGCTGATCGGTGACGCTTGCGACTCTTTCGACAAGCATTGCGCTGTAGGTATAGAGCCAAATAGAGAGCGCATCAAGCACAACCTGGAGAACTCGCTGATGCTGGTTACTGCGCTTAACCCACACATTGGTTACGACAACGCTGCCAAAATCGCGAAGAAAGCGCATAAAGAAGGGACCACCCTCCGTCAGGCAGCCATCGACCTGGAGCTGCTCACTAACGAGCAGTTCGATGAGTGGGTGAAACCAGAGGATATGATCGGCAGCTTGAAGAAATAAGACGTTAGATTGTAGACGTTAGACACAAGATTTTATACTTGTGTTTGTAGATAAAAGGAAAGGCAGCTCCGGTAGGGGCTGCCTTTTTTGTTTAATGTCTATTTTAAGAATGCAATTAGCGACCTAATTCCTTATTTTTTCTGTTAATTAGACATACAATTATTTGAAGCAAGATGAAGCGTGATCTAACTACTTCTGGAATCCACCGCAAGAACATACTCAACAATAATATAGCTCTTAAAGAACTATACAAAGAGCTAGACTTTGCAGGTGTTATGTTTGAGGGGAAGTACCGGTACACAAAGAAGCTAGTAGCTGATTTCTTTGATGTAGATGAAAGAACTATTGACCGCTATGTTGAGAGCCATAAGGATGAGGTTGGTGAACATGGATACGAGGTATTAACTGGTAACAGACTAAGAAACTTTAAGTTAGCTCATGGTAATGACATTAATGTCGTTACCATAGATAATTCTCTTAAGAAGACATCAGTACTAGGGGTATTTACATTTAAAGCCTTTCTAAATATAGGAATGTTGTTGACAGAAAGTGAACAGGCTAAAATACTGAGAGGCTTTATTCTTGATGTTGTAATAGACACTCTCAATCGGAAATTAGGAGGGAGTACAAAGTATATCAACCAGAGAGAAGAGGAGTTTCTATCAAGTGCAATCCGCGAACATCGCTATAGGCAAGAGTTTACTAATGCCCTGGATTACTATATTCAAGATAATAAGTTCAAGTATGCTCAACTTACAAACAAAGTTTATATAAGTATCTTCGAAGAAGATGCGAAGGAGTATAGGCAAATACTGAAGCTAAAGGAGAAAGATAGTGTACGAGCTACGATGTATTCTGAAGTTCTAGATTTAATTGCTAGTTATGAAAATGGTTATGCTGATTGCTTGAAGAAAGAGTTTGAAAAGCTCAGTCGTAAGTTAACACTAGGTGAAGCAAATCAGCTGTTTGACCTGTTTGAGTCTTTTACTAATGCTATTTATGAGCCATTGCGTGAAAAAGCTAGGAGCCTGATGGCGAGTAGAGATATGGCTTTTCGTGATGCTTTACATGAGAAGCTAAAGAACTATGTTACACATTTATCTACAGATGAGTTTGACAAGTTTTTAGGAGAGAAGAGTATGGCTCTTGAAAAGCGAATAGATCAAAATATTGATGTATTCAAAAGGTTAAAGGATAGATAATGACACTTCACTTGTACTTTGACGCTAAACATGCCATAATAACTCATAACTATATCATTAAAGTATCAGGCGGTAGCAAAGGTGTAAAAAGTATAAATCCGGAATTATCTCACCTAGTCCGCCCACTGACAACGCCACTGCTTTCTGGCTTCCATACCCTTCCGCTGATACCTGCCATACATCG